>NZ_LOVM01000026.1:0-815 GCF_001523445.1 Burkholderia sp. ABCPW 11
CTCCCGTTCCTATTGGGAAAATTGCCTCCGAAACACTAACACTCATTTGTGTCCAGGATTTCTAGAGCAGATCACGACATCACGAACATCAAGAACGCGTTCACGAACACGGGTCTGGTGGACGGCAATGGTCACACGCGTGCTGCAGTGACGTACGACAAGAACCAGGACGGCACGCCGAACTACGGTTCGGTGACGCTGGGCGGTGGAAAGTCGGCGACGCCGGTGAAGCTGTCGAACGTTGCGCAAGGCACGGACGGCAAGGACGCGGTGAACGTCGATCAACTGACCGAAGCCATTCGTGGTGTGGAAGGCGGGATGAATCCGCTGGCGGTGGCGTACGACAGCATCCAGAAGGACAAGGTGACGCTGAGCGGCGTAGGCGGCACGACGCTGTCGAACGTGAAGGCCGGCAAGGCCGACATGGACGCGGTGAACGTGTCGCAACTGAAGTCGTCGGGCCTGATCGGCGAGGACGGCAAGGCGCTGGCCGCAGTGACGTACGACAAGAACGCGGACGGTACGCCGAAGTACACGTCGGCGACGCTGGCAGGCGTAGGCGGCACGACGCTGTCGAACGTGAAGGCCGGCAAGGCCGACATGGACGCGGTGAACGTGTCGCAACTGAAGTCGTCGGGTCTGCTCGACCAGGACGGCAAGGCGCTGGCCGCGGTGACGTACGACAAGAACGCGGACGGTACGCCGAAGTACACGTCGGCGACGCTGGCAGGCGTTGGCGGTACGACGCTGTCGAACGTGAAGGCCGGCAAGGCCGACATGGACGCGGTGAACGTGTCGCAACTGAAGTCGTCGGG
>NZ_LOVM01000027.1:0-209365 GCF_001523445.1 Burkholderia sp. ABCPW 11
GGCAGTGGCGATATTGAGTCGATCGCCACGCTGTCCAATATGCTCGCGCTCGCGTTCTATTTGCGTTCCGACGGCGACGCGGAACTGTATCGCTCCGCGGATTTCGCACTCAACCAATGCATTGCGCGGGCGGAGCGGGGTGGCAAGTGGACTTTTACAGACGCGGAACGGACTGCACTCGAAGCGTTGCTTTGTGTTCATGATAAGCAACTTGCTGCGGTGCCGGTCCATCGCTATCTTGAAGCGCTGGAGCACGTGCAGCATGTTGGCACGCCTTCCTTTAACTTGCCGTTCGAATCGGACTGATGCTGGACGTTTTCTGCCTGTCGTGGCGAATACGCCGGCGGTTGATATGCACGGGTAAATCTGTGAGTTGGCACCGCCTCGTAGTCGTCAGTTTCTACGTAGAAACTCTAGGAAGCGAGTCACGGCGTGTGTATTTGTATCGTCAAAGGGCACCGCGTCGCGCAATTTCGGTGTGCAGGAATGGTCAGGGACCGAGCCGCCGAATTTCGTGATTCAGGAACTCAAGGGGCCGAAGGCGGCATTGCTCGATGTATTCCGCGGTCTGCCCGAGTTCCGGAACGGATACGTGTACGCCAACGACAAACCGGGGTTGGGCGTGGATATCGATGAGGTCGAGGCAGCGAAATATCCGTGTGAAAACACGGTGACTACATGGACGCAGACACGGTTGAAGGACGGTACCTTGCAGACTCCGTAGAGTAGAGTGCTTGAGCCCAGCGGCCGATACACATGTCCGCGCGAGTCGCTGACCTCGGAAGAAGGTAGCGACTCGCGGTGAGCCCATGCACCACCAATCTTTGCCACCGCGGCTGATATGGCTCCCCTAGCGTGCACACTTGGTAACGACAGTTGAGCGAACATCGCTTCTCTCGAACCGAATGAGGCTCGTGAAGGCCGCAATAGTGCACGGGCCGCGCGGGGAGGGTGCGTATAGGCACCGCGCGATTGCTGACAACCTAGACGCCGGAATGGATGCGGTCACAGTGTGCCGGAAGTGCTGCTCGAGACTACTAAGCCGCATCCTTGCGAAGTGTGCGAAGTGATTGATCGGTTGCGTCGGCCGCAGCTTGTTCGGAAGCTGGCGACCAGACTCCGACGTAAGTATCTAGTGCCCGAGTCGAGGCGGACGATTGCAGACCGGGGGTAACCGAACGCACTCAATTGGCTGTGGTATCCGAAACGTCCGCCACCAGCAGCGCCGCCATGTTGACGATGCGACGAACGGTCGCCGACTCGGTCAGCACGTGCACCGGCTGCGCCGCACCGAGCAGGATCGGCCCGATCGCGATGTTGTTGCCGGCGGCCGTCTTCAGCAGGTTGTACGCGATGTTCGCGGCGTCGATGTTCGGCAGGATCAGCAGGTTCGCGTCGCCTTCCAGCGTCGATTCCGGCAGGATTTCCTTGCGCAGTGCCGCGTCGAGCGCGACGTCGCCGTGCATTTCGCCGTCGACCTTCAATTCCGGCGCACGTTCTTGCAGGATCGCGAGCGTATCGCGCATCTTCTGCGCCGAAGGCGCGTTGCTCGTGCCGAAGTTGGAGTGCGACAGCAGCGCGACCTTCGGTTCGATGCCGAAGCGGCGCACTTCCTCGGCAGCCATGATCGTGATCTCGGCGAGTTGCTCCGGGGTCGGATCGACGTTCACGTGCGTGTCGACCAGGAAGATCTGGCGGCCCGGCAGCACGAGGCCGTTCATCGCCGCGTACACGCTGCAGCCCGGGCGCTTGCCGATCACCTGGTCGATGAAGTGCAGGTGGCGGTGCGTGGTGCTGATCGTGCCGCAGATCATCCCGTCCGCTTCGCCCTTCTTCACCAGCATCGAGCCGATCAGCGTCGTGCGGCGGCGCATCTCGACACGGGCCAGCTGCTCGCTGATGCCCTTGCGCGCCATCATCTTGTGGTACGTCTGCCAGAAATCGCGGTAGCGCTCGTCGTGCTCGGTGTTGACGACCGTGAAGTCGGTGCCCGGCGTGAGGCGCAGGCCGTAACGCTGGATACGGTGCTCGATCACCGACGGACGGCCGATCAGGATCGGCTTCGCGAGTTTCTCGTCGACGATGATCTGGACGGCGCGCAGCACGCGCTCTTCCTCGCCTTCCGCGAACACGACGCGCTTCTTCTCCGCCGGCGCGCTGCGCGCGAGCTGGAAAATCGGCTTCATCGTCGTGCCGCTGTGATACACGAATTGCTGCAGGTGCTGCTTGTACGCTTCCATGTCCTCGATCGGGCGCGTCGCGACGCCGCCGTCCATCGCGGCCTGCGCGACGGCCGGCGCGATCTTGACGATCAGGCGCGGATCGAACGGCTTCGGGATCAGGTATTCGGGCCCGAACGACAGGTCCTGGATCCCGTAGGCGGTCGCGACGATGTCGCTCTGCTCGTGCTGCGCAAGTTCGGCGATCGCGTTGACGGCCGCGATCTCCATTTCACGCGTGATCGTCGTCGCGCCCACATCCAGCGCGCCGCGGAAGATGAACGGGAAGCACAGGACGTTGTTGACCTGGTTTGGGTAATCCGCTCGCCCGGTAGCAATTATTGCATCGGGACGAACTGAGAGTGCGACGTTTGGCTGAATCTCGGGCGTCGGATTCGCGAGCGCCATAATCAAAGGCTTGGTACCCATCGCCCTGAGCATCTCGGGTTTCAGCACGTTTCCCGCCGAGAGGCCGAGGAAGATGTCCGCGCCGTCGATCACCTCGGCCAGCGTGCGAGCTTGGGTTTCGCGGGCGAAACGCTCCTTGTCCGGATCCATCAGCTCGGTGCGGCCCTTGTAGACCACGCCGGCCAGGTCGGTCACGGTGATGTTCTCGAGCGGCAGGCCGATGTCGACCAGCAGGTCCAGGCACGCGAGTGCGGCCGCACCCGCGCCCGACGCGACGAGCTTGACCTTCTTGATGTCCTTGCCGACGACCTTCAGCCCGTTCGTGACGGCCGCGGCCACGACGATCGCGGTGCCGTGCTGGTCGTCGTGGAACACCGGGATCTTCATCCGCTTGCGCGCTTCGCGCTCGACGATGAAGCAGTCCGGCGCCTTGATGTCTTCCAGGTTGATCCCGCCGAAGGTCGGCTCCAGCGCGGCGATCACGTCGACCAGCTTGTGCGGGTCCGACTCGTTCAGTTCGATGTCGAACACGTCGATGCCGGCGAACTTCTTGAACAGTACCGCCTTGCCTTCCATCACCGGCTTCGACGCGAGCGGGCCGATGTTGCCGAGCCCGAGCACCGCGGTGCCGTTCGTGACGACGCCGACCAGGTTGCTGCGCGCGGTGAAGCGCGCGGCGTTCAGCGGGTTCTCGACGATCTCCTCGCACGCATAGGCGACACCCGGCGAATACGCAAGCGCAAGGTCGCGCTGGTTGGTCATTTGCTTCGTCGGTGCGATCGCGATCTTCCCGGGCGTCGGGAATTCGTGATAGTCGAGCGCAGCCTCTCGGAAGCGCGCGGTGTCGGAGTATGAAGTCATTTCAATAATTTCTGTGATGGCGGGGATCAACACCGGTCAATGAAAATTGGACCGGATTGCAGGCTCGCTTGCAGTAACCGAGCGACCGTCGGACTGCTTTCCAGGAGGCTCAAGCACATCCACGCTCACATCAATATCTCGGTCGAGTACGGCGCGCGCTGTATTCATATCGAGTACGCCTTCCCAGCGGGCGACCACGACGGTAGCGACGCCATTGCCGATCAGGTTCGTAACCGCACGAGCTTCATTCAGGAAGCGGTCGATACCCAGCAGCAACACCAATCCCGAAACCGGAACCGAATGCATCGTGGAGAGCGTAGCCGCCAACGCCACGAAGCCAGCACCGGCAACGCCGGCTGAACCCTTGGACGAAAGAAGCAATACACCGAGCACCAGCAGCTGATCCCAGATCGACAAGTGGATGTTCATCGCTTGTGCAATGAAGAGGGTAGCCATCGTCAGGTAAATGGATGTTCCATCTGCGTTGAATGTGTAGCCCGTTGGAAGCACCATTCCTACGACAGGGCGCGAGCACCCAAGCTTTTCCATCTTGATGAGCATCTGCGGCAATACTGCTTCGGTCGACGCAGTGCCCAATGTGATGAAAATTTCGTCCTTGATGTAGCGAAGGAATTTCCACAGCGAGAGCCCGCACATGCGCATTGCGGCGCCAAGAACGAACACCACGAAGATGATCGATGTAAGGTAAAGGCAGACCATCAATTCACCGAACGACGTCAGCGTACCGATCCCGTACTTGCCGACGGTGAATGCCATCCCACCAAATGCGCCAATGGGAGCCACATACATCACGATTCGGACGACGCCGAACATCCCTTGCAGAAACATGTCCAGCATGTCTACAAACGGGGCCGTACGTGGCCCCAGTTTGGCAAGCGCGATTGCCAGCAGAACCGAGAAGAAGATGATTGGAAGGATCTCGCCGTTCGCGAATGCCCCAACGATGCTGTTCGGCACGATGCTCATGAAAAAATCGAGCATGCCGTGTTGTTGTGCCGTATGGGCGTATCCGGCAATCGCTGAACTATCGATATGAGCTGGATCGATGTTCATCCCCCGGCCGGGCTTCATGATGTTGACGACTACCATCCCGATGGCGAGCGCGATCGTGGATGCCACCTCGAAATAGAGCACGGCTTTAACGCCAACTCGACCAGCTTCATGGAGGTCGTTCATACGCGCTATGCCGACGACGACGGAAGCAAAGATGATAGGCGCCAGCAACATCCGGATCAGCTTGATGAACAGATCACCAAGCGGCTTGAGTTGGGAGCCGATGTCCGGGTAGAAATGTCCGACAAGAATGCCGGCAATGATGCCGATCAGAACTTGGACGTAGAGCTTGGAAAGATACTTCCTGATTTTAGAAACCCGCATGTCTGTCTCCTATGCGTGGCGTCACATTCGGAACCGAGCGATCGGTCACAAGGGCTTCGCCGATGCGACCGATACGGCCGGAATTCGCCTGCTTATTTGTGTTTTTTGCTACGGTGCGCCGGCGTTGTGCCGGCGCGAATCGTTGTCTGCTTATGCGGACAGCTTTTGCATTTCTGCAAAGAGATCGGCTTTACCTTCGAAGCCGATACCAGGCAGGTCAGGCATCGTGATGTAGCCGTTGTCGACCTTGACGCCATCCGGGAATCCGCCGTAGGGCTGGAACAAATCGGGGTACGACTCGTTACCGCCCAAACCCAGACCTGCCGCGATGTTCAGCGACATCTGATGACCGCCGTGCGGAATGCAGCGGCTCGGCGACCATCCGTGCTGGTGCAACATGTCAAGTGTCCGGAGGTATTCGACCAAGCCGTAACTCAGTGCGCAGTCGAATTGCAGCCAGTCGCGATCGGGACGCATCCCGCCGTAACGGATCAGGTTGCGGGCGTCTTGCATCGAGAACAGGTCTTCGCCGGTCGCCATCGGCTTGTCGTAGTAGTTGCGCAGCGTCGCCTGAAGTTCGAAGTCCAGCGGATCGCCCGGCTCCTCATACCAGAACAGGTCGTATTGCGACAGCGCCTTCGCATACTGAATCGCGGTGTCGAGATCGAAGCGGCCGTTTGCATCGACCGCGAGCTTCTGACCATCACCCAGTACGCTGAGGATCGAGTCGATACGGCGCAGGTCTTCGTCGAGCGATGCGCCGCCAATCTTCTTCTTCACGACCGTGTAGCCCCGGTCGATGTAGCTGCGCATTTCGTCTTTCAGCTTTTCGTGGTCCTGGCCCGGATAGTAGTAACCGCCGGCCGCGTACACGAAAATCTTGCGGTCGGGCTGGCCATTGCCATAGCGGTCAGCCAGCAATTGGAACAGAGGCTTGCCTTCGATCTTCGCCACTGCATCCCAGATTGCCATGTCGATCGTGCCGATTGCCACCGAGCGCTCGCCGTGACCGCCAGGCTTCTCGTTGGTGAACATCGTTGCCCAAATCTTGTGGGGATCGAGGTTGTCGCCTGCGTCATTGACGAGGCTTGCGGGTTCGGCTTCCAGAATGCGCGGGATGAAGCGCTCGCGCATGAGCTTGCCCTGACCATAACGGCCGTTGGAATTGAAACCGTAGCCGACGACCGGTTTGCCGTCGCGGATCACGTCGGTGATCACGGCAACGAGGCTCAGCGTCATCTTGCTGAAGTCGATGTAGGCATTCCGGATCGGTGAGCTGATCGGGACGGTTTTTTCGCGGATTTCGACGATTCTCATGACGATGTCTCCTGAGTATTGAGCACGTATTGCATGCATGGGGTTGCAATGGAACGTAGCTTATCCGCGAAATCAGGCGCTATACTTCACCTCAATTCATTTCATTTTTTACCGTGGGTGAATAACGGAAATGGCAACCGACATCGCTCCCGACTTCGAATTTTTCATCCTCCTTGCGAGGCTCAAGAGTATGTCCGGTGCGGCTCGCGCACTTAATCTGACCCCACCTGCGGGTACCAAGCGCTTAGGGTTGATCGAGCAGCGGCTAGGGGTCCGACTGGTCAACAGGACGACTCGAAACGTCAGTTTGACGCCGGAAGGTGAGACTTACCTGCGCTACGCAACCCAAATTGTCGGACAGGTTCGGCAAATGGAGGAGGAGATTTCCGGAGCGCGCATCGATCCACACGGACTACTCCGTATCAACGCGACCCTGGGATTCGGACGCACAACCATATCGCCGCTGGTGTCCGATTTCGCAAAGCGATTTCCGAAGGTCGAGATCCAGTTTGAAGTGACCGACCGCCCGATCGATCTTGTTGCCGAAGGTTTTGACATGGCAATCCGTTTTGGCGAACTTCCCGATAGCCGTCTGAGCGCGCGGCGCATCATGAGCAACCGACGATTTCTTTGTGCCTCTCCGAAGTACTTGGAGCGCTTCGGGACGCCGGAGCATGTCGAAGATCTGGTCAACCATCGTTGCATCATCCATCGTCAGAATGACGACGCGTACGGCGTTTGGAAGTACATACAGGACGATCACCTAGAAGCGCTGAAGGTCAAAGGGGCGCTCTCAAGCAACGATGGCGACATCGTGCTGCGGTGGGCGCTGGACGGGCACGGCATACTGATTCGTTCCGAATGGGACCTTGCGAAGTACGTACAGAGTGGGCGGTTGAGGCTGGTGTTGCCGGATACTCCATTGCCTTCTGCTGACTTGTTCGTGTATTACCCGAGTCACCGAAATCAGACCGCGCGTGCTCGTGCATTCATCGATTTTTTGATCGATCATTTCCGCGCGCCGTTCGTCCCGGTGGAGACAGGGGCGTTGATATATGCCCAGAAGAAGCGGACGGGACGGAAGGGATGAGCGGGACGCCTGGCATGCGTCTCCGCGCTTGGGGCGCGTGGCTGTCGATGCGAGAAAGGCGGCTCCTTTCTTCAAGCTGGCACGCAGCGTATCGTTGATTCCGGGACTGGCGGACCGCGGACGCGGTTATGCGAGGTGACTCAGTGCCTCGCATAACGGCCTAGAGTTGGAGTGGACGGCAACTGGGCAGAAGACCTGGCCGGGAGGCTCCGTATCCGCCGGCCACCGTTGCGGATGTGATCCGCATCGGTGGCGCGATGGCGGTCTGACACGTGCGTCCCGCGTCAGATGAAGGTCGGATTGCGCTTAGTACTGAGCGTGTGCGCGCCGCTCAGTAGCCGTTGTGAACAACGGGGGAGCATCGATCGTATTCAGCTTGGCGGAGGCAACGGCCTTAACTTCTTCCTCAAGATCGAAATTCCGCATGAAGAACAGATATGTGGAGGTTGCCACCAGCAGTCCGACAGCGAAAGCAATATCAGCTTTGTCTAGCAGAAGGGAGACAGGTCCCGTGTATAGCGATGTGCTGAAGAACGGGATCATCGCAATGAAACCGATCGCGTAGCTCGCGATGCCGGCCTTGCCCCATCTACCATAGATTCCGCCATCCGGCCGCATGATGTCGGAAATCGAAAAGACGCCTCGCCGTACAAAGTAGTAGTCCGTGAGATTGACCGCCGTCCATGGGATCAGGAAATAGCCCAGAATGGCGAGGAACGCGGAGAACGAGTCAAGGATGTTCTGCGGGATAAGCAGCGCCGTGACGGTCATGATGGAGCCCCCGCAGACAATTGTCCCTGCACGCAGAGCGATCGTCGATCGAATGGGGCGGAAGCCTTCTGCTGCGCTCAGCAACGCGACAGTTCCGCTATAGAGCGAGATCGCACACGTGATCAGGCACGAGGCCGCGGCGACGATCATCGTGATCGATCCAAGGCCATATCCGAAGCTGTCACCCATACGCCGGATTGCCGCGATGACATCCGTGCCTGGGAATGCGACCGAAAGGATCGCCCCGAGGCTTTCGAGCCACACCGCGGAGATCAATGTGCCGAAGAAGACGGCAGACGAGACCGACGAACCTTTCATCTTGCTCGGCAGATACCGCGTATAGTCGGAAACGATCGGGGCGATAGCGATCTGATACGTCGCCGCCGCACCAAATTGCGCTAGGAACGGCACGAATGCGAAATGCTGTGTCGCGAAAAGCGATCGAATCGGAAGAACGGTCGTCGCAGCAACTGTCAAAAGAATCAAGTTGATCAGCGTCGCATACGAAGCAAGCTTTTCGACTTTCAGAACGAGCTTGTACCCGACAATTGCGATGAGCATCGCGGCGGCCCCGAATACAATCTGCGTGGCTGATGCATGGGTAATGTTCACGACGTCGTCGATGGACTGTGCACCGGTCTGCACGAAGAAGATCGCGAAACCAAATTGGCACAGCGTCGCTGCCAGCAGCGGCAAAACCGCACCGCGTGATCCGAATTGGACCCGTGACTGAATCATCTGAGGAAGACCCATGCGGGGTCCCTGGGCACCATGAAAGGCCTGGAACAGTGTGCCGAACACGCTTCCTGCTACGATCGCGACAAGCGTCCACATGAGATCGAGTTTATAGAGCGACCCGACGGCGCCTGTGAACATGGTGATCAGTGTTGCATTGATCATGAACCACAGTTGAAGCTGGCTTGCCACGCTACCATGGCGCTCACTTTCCGGGATGTGGTCGAACGAGCGAGATTCGACGATATCTGACTGACTCACACTTCCTCCTTCGTAGTCCGATGTATTGTTGTGTTGAATTGCAGAGAGGCGGGGACGAAGCCATCAAGATCGCTTAGCGATCAGAGGGCAATGTCGGCACAATTTCTTCTTACCAGCACGCTTCCGCGTGGCAGTCACGGTGTCGTGTCACGTATGCAAAATGACAGGTTCCATTGCACGTAGACGCCGACGACGCGTACGCAAGCGTAAGCGCGCCAAATTTGGATGGCTGTGCCGCACGTGCTGTAGGTATCGGCTGCGAGTGCCAGTAGCTGCTAACATCGTCTCGGGCGAGCAAGTTGGACTGGGGACAGAGACGACTTCCGTGCGCCGATGGCTGGGCGCGATCTTTGATCCCAGCAAGGAAACGTCACGGTAGCCTCGCCGCGAGCTCGATACCCTGTTGGGGGCGCCGCGAAGGCGGATGTCAATTTAGGCGATCTGGAGTGGTAGATTGGCAATGACTACAGCACAGGTATTAGCAGTGCCAGAGGGAAAGGCCGACTTGGCGTGCTGGATCGATGCGGTTTGTTCTGGGCAAGATCCGGTCGACACACGTGTAATCGGAGAAACGCCATTCAGTGGCTACCTCTCTGTGCAGCAATTCGGAGCCGTCTGGCTACGCCGATTCAGGTCGACGCCAGTCCAATATTCGCGACGTCAGAGAGGTTCAAATTTCGAGTCGAGCGGGTTCTTCGAAGCGTCTCTTACATTGAGTGGCAGATCGATCATCACGCAAAGTGGCCGGGAAGTGGTCCAGAGGCCAGCCGATATTGTTCTGTTCGACAATGCTCGTCCGTACGAGTACGTTTTGCCGGACGGCGACGACCAACTGGTCGTGGGTATCCCGCATGCTTTGCTTCGAGAGCAGTTGCCGAATGCGGATGCGTTGACGTGTACGGTGTTGAGCGGCGCCTCTACCTTTGGGGGGCTTGTGCGCCAGCTACTTCAAGGGCTCGAATCGACTGGGAATCTCGAAGATAGCGCGGCTTCCGGGCGGATTGGTAGCACTATCGTCGATCTTCTGGCTACGGCGTTTGATGTCGAATTTTGCTCCGACGCATCACAAACCCCGGCCTATTCCCGCCCTCTCGAACGAGTCAAGGCCTACATGATCGATCATCTGTCCGATTCAGAATTGGATATAGAGTCGATCGCACGTGCCAACAATATTTCCGTTCGTACTTTGCACCGGCTGTTTTCCGGGCAAGGGACAACGGCGATGCGATGGTTGTGGCAACAGCGGTTGTCAGCGAGTTATAAGGTATTGTCAGTGGGGCGTTTCAAGCGCGTGAGCGACGTTGCGGCAATGCACGGGTTTACCAATTTTTCGCACTTTACGCGCTCGTTCAAGCTGACCTTCGGCATCCTTCCGCAAGCGCTCCTGCGCGAGCGTATGAAGTGAATTACCACCTGCTTGATTTCTCCAGCTGTGTACCCGCAACCTACAGCCTTAGTGTCCTTTGCGCAGTACTTCGTGCGGCAGCCGACCGTATCGTTTTTTGAACGCGCGACTGAAGTGCGAAAGGTCATTGAATCCGCAATCGAAGGCTGCTTGGCTGACTTGTCGGACTTTTCCTTCGCTCAAGATTTTATAGCTCGATGCCAGCCTTCGAGTCCAAATCCAATTGATTGCGGTCGTGCCTTCAGAGGCGAACATTCGGTTTAGCGTCCGTACAGAAACGCTGTGGCGCTTGGCGATTTGCTGAACGTTCAGCTCCGATTCTGAGAGATGGTCTTCGATGTATTGCTTGATATTCGATAGGGCAATATCGAACCTCCCACACGCTTCCGACGGAAGGTTGCTTTCAATTGCGGCGGCAAGAATCTCCAGCAATCCGTTAGTCACCCGTACGTCGTGATGGGGGGTCTCAAGGTAGCCGTTTATACATTCTCGGACGAGGCTTCGGACCAACATGCCGGCCGGTGAGCCAACATCCACCGAAGTTGCTGCGATGCGTTCCGCTGATTTGACACGCTCGCTCAGAAGCGAGCGCGGGATCTTAACGACTTGAGTGGTCGACCCTTCCGGAAATGAAATTTCCGACTGCTCTAGGGAGCTATAGATTACGAGGTCGCCCGGACTAATCGGGGTGCGATTGCCTCGTTGCTCGACGAATCCATGCCCTTCGACGGCAAGCACCAACTGATAATGTTCTTCGCCGCCCGCCTTGATCTCGTCACTGCCTCGATAGTACGTCATGGGAGGGGACGTAACTTCGCTGAGCTCCAGGCAGCCGAAGGGGCGTGCCCGAATGGCGCCGTTCAAGGTACTGCTTCCGAGCCTTCTGCAGTCGACCGTCAGATAAGTCTGAAAGATCGCCTCCTGCCAATAATTCAGCCGCTGGGACTCGGGGACCTTTTGAAGGCTGAAGGTCGAGGCGATCATGGCTACGTCTCCATACTGTCTTCTATGTTGCGTAAACTGCGGAGGATGCGACGCCCTAGTGGTCGTGTCAAATAAGGTGAAACCCTAGGCGCGCATAGTCTATCGATTGGCGCGAAAAGCAGAGTCGGCCTTCCTCTTCCGGCGTAAGTTGAACCTCGAGTCCGTCGCCGACAACTCGGCACGGGTAGCGTTTAATACACCGAGGTCGTATGAGTTTGATATTCAAGCCGCTTACGTTGCGTGGGATCACGATCAAAAACCGAATCGCGATGGCGCCAATGCTGATGTACACGGGAAACGAAGAAGGCGTAGTTACCGATTTGCATTTGGCCCACTACGCTGCACGAGCGCTGGGCGGGGTCGGGCTTATCACAACGGAAGTGGTGGCCGTCGATCCGAGCGGTCGGATCAGCCATAAAGATCTTGGTCTGTGGGATGACGCGCAGATCGATGGACTGCGGCGCCTCGCGGGCATGATCCGAATTTGCGGGGCCACCAGCGCGCTCCAACTGGCTCATGCGGGACGGAAATCCTTGATCGACGGCGAGATTTTTGCGCCTTCAGCAATTCCGCACGGTGCGCAAACGAAAGTCCCGACTGAACTCACTGTCGACCAGATCGTGGCGATTGTCGCGTCGTATCGTGCCTCCGCAGCGCGAGCCGCTGCAACGGGGTTCGATTGCCTGGAGATCCATGCAGCTCACGGGTATCTGATTCATGAGTTCCTCTCACCGATCTCAAATCGTCGGGAGGACCGCTATGGCGGCACAAGGGACAACCGATGGAGACTCATTCTTGAAATCGTCAAGGAAGTGCGGTCGGTATGGCCCGAGGACAAGCCCTTGATTGTGCGACTTTCCGCTGAAGACAAAGCCGGGGGTGGGGGCGGAACGGTCGCTGACACGATAGATCTGGGCCAGAAACTGAAGGAGCTTGGTGTCGATCTGCTTAGCGTTTCGGCTGGAGGGTTGTCACCGACGTTCGACGGTGAAATCTATCCTGGCTATCAAGTGGAATATGCGGCGAAGCTGAGGAATTGCCTCGGAATTCCCGTGGGATGCAATGGATCGATCACATCCAGTGAACTCGTCGAGTCGATTCTCCATAGCGGGTCGTCAGACCTGGTCTATATGGGGAGAGAGCTTCTGAGAAATCCTTTCTGGGTGCTGGGAGTCGCGAAAAGTGCTGGTGTCGACCCGGCGCTGACCATCCCGACTTATGCCCGTGCGACTGGCCCATACGAGCGTGGTCATTAAGAAAGAAAAGACGAGACTAAGGAGACATTCATGGAGCACTTCACTAACGCCGAAGATCGAGCGTTGATTCTCGATTGCATCGCGAAATATGGATGGGGTTACGACGAAGGCGACTTCGCGATGTTGGCGGATGCGTTTACCGAGAACGCAACCACGGGTGGGATCGTGACCGGTACCGACATGTGTTGGGGGCCGGTTACCGGACGCTCCCAGATCGTTGGGACCTTGTCAGCGATTCGTGAGGCGCAGACAGATCAGCGGCGCCATACGATACACACACACCGCTTCGAGGCGCAGACACCGACAACAGCAAGTTTGTCTGCGTACATCGTTGTCCTCGCGTCAGAGAATGGCGAGACGCGGATCGTCACGGCGGGCCGCTACAGTATCGACGCAATCAAGGAAGCTGATCAGGTGTGGCGAATGAGCCGCCTCGACGCAGTTCTGGACAGTCCGTTTTGACAGGCCAGTGCGTATGGACCTGTTTGATTACATTGTCGTCGGCGGTGGCGCGGCGGGATGCGTGGTAGCGGCGCGGCTGAGCGAGGCCGGGAGCGAGCGGGTACTTTTGCTTGAAGAAGGACCCGATGACAAGTCACTGTTCGTCAAAGCTCCAGGCGGGTTCTTCAAGTTGCACGGTACGTCCCGAACCTTCACTTATATGGGTGAACCGGAGCCCGCAAGCGGCTTGAGACCCTACCCGTTCCTGCAGGGGCGGGTGTTGGGTGGCGGACTGTCGATCAACGCCATGGTGTATATCCGGGGGCAGAAAGCTGACTTCGACGAGTGGCGTGAGATGGGGTGCGCGGGCTGGGGATACGAGGACGTTTTGCCATATTTTCGGAAATCCGAAAGCAATGCGCGCTTCTCAGTGCCTTACCACGGTGTCGATGGTCCGCTTAAGATTTCCGACGGTGTGCATCGTCACGAGCTGTCGGACGCATTTGTTCGCGCGGCACAAGAGGCTGGGTACCTTGACGGGCGCTCCATCAGGTTTAATCCGGATTTCAACGGCATGGACCAGGAGGGCGTAGGGTATTACCAGACCTTCACCTATCGAGGCGAGCGGGTGAGTAGCGCTCGAGCGTACCTGGAAAGCGCTCGCTCCAAACCGAACCTGATCGTACAGACAAATTCTATGGTGACACGGGTCATTGTGGAAAATCGCCGTGCGATCGGGGTCGTCGTGCGTACCCGCGACGGCGAGCGCCGGATCGTGGCGCGCAAGGAAGTGATTCTCTGCGCCGGCGCCTTTATGACCCCCAAGATACTGATGCTTTCCGGCATCGGCCCCGCGGATCACCTGGCTGAGTTTGGGATTCGAGTCGAGGCGGACTTGCCGGGTGTTGGATCGAACTACCGGGATCACCTGATCTCGCCGGTGGACGTCGTTCTGAAAGACCCGATCAGCTTGATGGGGCAGGACCGCGGTTGGAATGCGGCAAGAAACGGTTTGCAATGGCTGCTGTTTCGTACCGGAGTTCTATCGTCAACCGTTGTCGAATGTGGTGGCTTCTTCGATATCGACGGCGACGGCCGGCCGGAAATAAATCTGAACGCATTAGCCGTCTCATCAGCTGGGTGGGGCGACCCGCTTCCGCAAGGCGAACACTTCTTTTCGCTCGCTCCCCTTTGTCTGACCTGCCATTCGAAGGGAGAGGTTCGTTTAAGAAGCACAGATGCCGAGCATCCCCCGCGCGTTCTCGGCAACTTCTTTGCGCACGAGCAGGAGATGCGCAATCAGGTTCAAGGTATTCGACTGGCAAGGCGCATCCTGCGCGCCCCATCACTTGAAAAGTATTTGAAGTTCGAGCGATTGCCTGGGACAGGAGTGTCCGACGACACCGCCGAGATTGAGGCTTATGTACGTGCGCGCAGCACGACAGGCCTCCATGCCGCCGGGACGTGTGCGATGGGGGGCACCGACGAGGCCGTAGTGGATCTCGAGCTGCGTGTGCGTGGCATCGACGGGCTGCGCGTTGCGGATGCGTCTGTGATGCCCAATGTGGTGCGCGGCAATACCGCAGCTGCGACGATCATGATTGCGGAGCGGGCCGCGGATTTCATCAAACAGCAGCGGGAACCGCAGCTGGCAGCGGCAAGCGTGCTGCTGGCGTGACTCCTTCGCGGCCAGCCATTTTGATTGCTTGAGGGTGGCGCGACCGGGCCATCGATTGTCGCGCATGTTCGAGAGGTTCAGACGGCTGTCGACTACGCTGGAGACTCCATACTTAGATGCGGGCTCACTATAGGTGAGCATGGAGACAGATGAACAACGATATCTACGACTACATCGTAGTCGGTGGGGGAGCGGCGGGATGTGTCGTCGCCTCGAGACTGAGTGAGAATCCGGCGACTTCGGTCCTGCTCCTCGAGCAAGGCTGCCATGACCGGTCAATCGCAATCAAGGTTAACGGTGCGTACTTCCGCACGATGGGTACGAAGCGAACCGTTCAGTACCTCGCGGAACCCCAACCCTATACGGGCAACCGGCAGATTCAGGTCATGCAGGCCAACACGCTCGGAGGCGGGCATTCGATCAACGCGATGTTGTACGTTCGTGGTCAGCGACAGGACTACGACGGCTGGAGTGCAGCGGGTTGCACGGAATGGAAGTACAGCGACGTTCTACCCTATTTTCGGCGTGCAGAGAACAATTCGCGGATCGTGAACGAGTTTCACGGAAACAGCGGACCCTTGACTGTTTGTGACAGTCGTTACCGCCATGTGTTGAGCGATGCGTTCATTGAAGCGTCGCTGCAGGCTGCGAGTAACGCAGGCCTCCACCTGGATGTCAACGACGACTTCAATGGCGCGACACAGGCAGGCGTTGGTTATTATCAGATTACTAGCAAAAACGGTGAGCGCGTCAGCACGTCGCGTGCCTATCTCAGACCGGCACTCGAGCGCAGTAACCTGACCGTTCGAACCGACACCCGCGTTCTCCGAGTCCTGATCGAGAACGGAAAAGCGACGGGCGTTCTGATTCGCGACGCGCATGGGCAAGAGCGCCGGGTCGCCGCACGGGCCGAGGTGATCGTCGCGGCTGGAGCCGTCATTTCTCCGAAGCTGCTCATGCTGTCCGGCATTGGTAACGCCGCTGAGCTGGAAAAGCTCGGAATTGCGACGCATGCAAACTTGCCTGGCGTCGGCGAAAACTTCCAGGACCATCTTGTTGTGCCCGTGGACGGCGAACTCAAGAACCCGATCAGTCTGCTTGGTCAGGACAGGGGGCTGAATGCATTTCGCCACGGCTTGCGGTGGCTTCTCTCCAGAAGTGGGCTCCTGAGCTCGAATCTTGTTGAGGCTGGCGGCTTCCTCGATCTGGATGGCGACGGTCGCCCGGAAATCCAGATCCATACGCTGGCGATGGCGTCGACAAGTTGGGGAAAACTCGCGGGAGCTGATTCCGTCCACGGATTGTCTGTCGCACCGTGCTGTCTCACCAGCCATTCTCGCGGGTCAATCAAGCTTAAGAGTGCCGATCCCGCTGATGCGCCCGTCATTGTCTCGAATTATCTCAAGGACGATCGCGATGTCGCGAACCTGATTCGCGGCGTCCGGTTTGCACGGACCATCTTGAAGGCGTCTCCGCTGGCGAAATACATCAAGCAAGAAATTATGCCGGGTGGGGACGTCGGCGACGACGACGCGGCGTTGGAGCGCTACGTTCGGGACCATGTGCAGATGGCGTTTCATCCGGCCGGAACGTGCGCCATGGGCACGGATGAGAATTCCGTTGTCGACACTCGGTTGCGCGTGCATGGGATCGAAGGGCTTCGTGTTGCCGATGCATCCATTATGCCGACGCTGGTTCGCGGTAATACGACAGCGCCGGTCGTCATGATCGCGGAACGTGCGGCGGAATTCATCAAGGAAGATGCCGTAGGAAAACGAGCCGTATCCACCGCCGGCGCGTCATGTGGTTCCCATTCGGTTCAAAACGGTCAAGGACAAAACGTGCTGGCGACCTCGGCCACGCTATAAGTAGATGGAGACAAGATCATGAGCATGCTGGATCAACAGAAGACGCTCGACAGCTTAAAGGGCGTGCCGGTAGGCCGGATTTTCGTGGCCGCCTTCATCACCCAGTTCTGCATGGGCTTGGAGATGTTACTGCGAATCAATGCAGCGACGGCTATCAAGGTTCAGTTCTTCGACGCGGTCGATCCGCTGACTTCAGGTGCCCAAATCGGCGAGATTCTGGGCGTTCTGTTTCTCGGCTTTGCCATCGCCAATTTCGTGATGTCTCCGTTTGTTGACGCAATCGGGATGCGGCGATTGCACTTCGTGGGCGTTTGCACGTATCTCGTCGGAACCGTATTGGTTTGCTTCGCGCAACCCGGGACGCAGCACGCCTATGCGTTGCTATGGGCAGGTTCCCTAATGCAGGGGCTGGCGTGGGGCGCACTCGAGAGTGTCCTCAACCCTCTGGTGGTCAGCATCTATCCGACCCGCAAGGTCGGCAAGCTGAACCTTTTCCACGGGGCATATGCGCTGGGCATGATTGTGGCCGCTCCGGTCTGTGTGGTCGTCGAGAAGCTGTCGCTCGGTTGGCGCTTCGAACTGTGTGTCGTCTTCGTTCCTGCCTGCATCGCTCTGGTGCTGATCACGCGGCTGAAGTACCCACTAAGCGAGCGCGTTATTCACGGTGTTTCATTCGGTGAGATGCTGCATCAGACGCTGAAGCGCCCGCTCTTCTATCTGTGCATGGCCGCAATGTTCCTGACGGCAGCGACGGAGCTCGTGCCAAGCAGTTGGATCGACTTGACGCTGACGAAAGTTGTCGGCTTGCAAGGATTCTGGATCGTTGCCTTCATTTACTCGGTCCAGTTCGTTGTCAGGTTGTTTGCAGGGCCGCTGAATCGTCGACTGGGGTCCGCGGGCCTCCTGCTGTTTGCCTCGATTTTCGCATTTGTGGGCTTACTGATGCTCAGTCACGCGACCACGCCCGCCACGGGGTTGTTTGCGGCGTTGTTGTTTGGCGTTGGCACATCGTTTATGTGGCCGACGACACTTGCCGCCGCATCGGAACGATTCCCGGCGGGCGGGTCGTTCGCAATCGGAACCATGGCTTCGGCCGGCATGCTGTCGACGTACGTAATGATGCCGATCTTTGGGAAGATGTTTGATGCCGCGAAGATCAGTGCGGCTGGTGGTGCAGAGGCGTTTCGGCATCTCGCGCTCGGCACACCGGCATTTGACAAGACGCTCGCGGTTGCCGCCGCAACGATATTCCGAAATGGAAGCGTCATGCCTGTCGCGACTTTGATCTTCTTCGCATTGCTATGGCTATACGACAACCGCAGGCGGCAAGTGAAGTACTCGCTTTCGGAGTCCAGGGTGGCTGAGTGACATCGTACGGCCCACTCGGTTGATCGCACTTAGAGCGGGCTGGTCGTCGTTATACCAATTGTGGTGGCTTTATCAGGAGCACATATGAGCAGTTTGTTTGATCGATTTGAGCTAGGAGATCTCGATCTCGCGAATCGTCTAATCATGGCGCCTCTTACTCGCGCACGGGCAGCGCACGGCGACGTGCCGACCGAACTCATGGCTGAGTACTATGCGCAACGGGCGAGCGCGGGCCTGCTGATCTCCGAGGCAACGAACGTGAGCCCGATGTCTCGACCTTTCGATCGTGCGCCGGGGCTGTATACCGAAGACCAGGTAAGAGGGTGGCGCTTGGTGACGGAAAAGGTACACGACGCCGGCGGACGCATCTTCGCGCAGCTCTGGCATGGCGGGCGAATTGGTGCGATGGGGTTGCTGGACTGGCAACAACCGATCTCTCCATCTGGCTTCAACGACGACATCGAGAGCCTCAACGTATGGGGCCTCCTTGCTAACGGCAACTATGTCAGAGTGACGGCGACGCCGTCGCGTGCCATGACGGTGGATGAAGTGCACTCAACCGTGCACGAATATCAGCAGGCGGCTCGAAATGCCGTGGACGCAGGCTTCGACGGTGTGGAAATCCACGCTGCAAGCGGGTATCTTCCTCACCAGTTCCTCTCCGCGCGTGTTAACCGACGTACGGACGAATATGGCGGTTCGGTTGAGAACCGAGTGCGCTTTTTGCGGGAGATCATCGATGCCGTGTCGCAGGTGATTCCGCCTTCGCGAGTGGGTGTGCGGATATCTCCATATGCTGCCTACAATGGCGCGCTCGACGACCAGGTCGAAGAGACGTATGCATATCTTGCCGACTTACTGAATAGGAGGGAGGTTGGCTATTTGCACATCGCCGATACGAACGGATGGTTCGGGACACCTGACCTCGAAAAGATTCTCGGAATCGTGAGGCCTCATTTCAAGGGCGCCTTGATTGCGAATGGCGGGATCTCAGTGGACAGCGCGAAAGCTCTGGTCGAAGACGAGCGAGTGCAGCTCGTTGCGTTTGGGCGAAGCTTCATTTCAAATCCCGATTTGGTCGAGCGCATCAAGGCGGGAGCGCCGTTGAACGCATTCCAAGAGAAGGGGATGTATGCGGGCGGAGAAATCGGGTATACGGATTATCCGCGCTATGGCGAGTACGAGTGATCAGGCTTAGGCAGGGTACGATCATTCACGATTGCGCCTCGTAAGATCCATGCGCACCACAAGTTCGCGAGGACCGACGCGCTGACGAAGTAACGGTGCCAGCCCGTTTCGTTGCCGCGGCCACTACGGCCGCGGCATGATGCCTGGCGATCAAAGCGGGTTTCCTGCAGCTTCTAGCACCCACCACGTTGGACCGCTATCAAACATAGCGCAAACACCGCGTTCCCCGAATCGGATCTGTGCGAGCGTTGACCCTGAAGCTTCGGCCGAAGTTGGGGAACAACTCGACTGGTCTAATGCAGATCATATTGAATTGCGGGTAAGCGGCCGGGCAACCCGTCTTGAGTTTGGCCGCGGCGCTTGGGAGTATCGTGTCCATCTAACGAATAAGCGGACACGTGAACACTATCGAATCGGAAGTACTCCCCGAGCGTCGTCGTCGGCAACGCTACACCGACGAGTTCAAGGCGTAGGTGGTTGCAGCCTGCCAGGGAATCGGCGTATCGGTTGCTGCTGTCGCGCTTGAGCCTAGGCTCAACGCGAACCTGCTGCGGCCCTGGATCGATCAGGCGGAAGGTCGACTTCCCAAGAGACCAACGGGCAGTCCGCCGGCCGCGCCACCGTCGCTGCCAGCCTTTGTCGTGGTGGCACTCGGAACGCCGAGTCCACATTCACCAGAGATCCGCATCGAGGTACGCCGCGGAGATCAGTCGATCGCGGTGAGTTTGCCGGCATCCGAGGAAACCCAGTGTGCCGCCTACCGCATCGCTCGCAGCCTTTCTCGACCGCCGCATAAACTCGCCGTCAAGATGGGTTAGCTGGCCGCTTACTGTCTGATCGCTACTCGTCCAGAAATACGTATGCTAGCCTGCGTTATGCACTCATTCTTGTAGATACATGTGGGCCCAAACAGCTGCCAGCAAGAGACCTTGGGGTTTGGCATTTCAAAGGGATTAGCGATGAACCGAGACTGGATTCTGCAAACAAAAGAAACGCGCCGAACCTTCGCTGGGGCAACTTGGGTTCCTTTGAGGGCGTCGCACAACGACGAGCAGGGTGACGTTCGGAAGGTGGGCTATGTCAGCGAATACTTCGGGTGTGGGTCTGTTGCGTTCCCACCGGAGCATCGTGAGGTCGCGGAACGACTTGGCTGGTCGGATATCGGAATCGGTCACAATGTGCAGCCGTATGCTTACGAGGATGGACACTATTCGCCTATCGATCAGTATCAGTACAACGACAAGGAACCCATCGGAGTCGAACTTGTTTTCGAACATCCACAACCTGTCATTGGTGGAACGCAGTGGATTCTGAATCCCGATCTTGTCGTTGCTCTGCATCTTATAAAGGACGGAAACAACTGGGTAAGGCCGGAAGAAGATTTCGTGGTCGTAGCCCGCGAGGTTCTTGATGAAAAGGGAAAGTTTCATCTGATCGAGATCAAGCGCGAATTTCTCATGGATTATTTGGCAGCTAGGAACCTTTCGCTTCGCCTCTCTTACTACCGCCAAAGAGTCGAAAACGTCGCCGCGCTCGAAGGCAGCGCATACGAGAATCTGGAGGACCGCGAAGAAGAACGGGACGGCGGGCGGTTAGAGCTTCGCGTCCGCAGCTTGGACGATGTGTTCGGCGGAAGTTGGGCAAGCTTCCGGGCATGGCGAACCGATGTTGATGAAGATGAAGACGCTCCTGTGATGGGGCCCGAAAGCGATGACAACACTGATTATGAGACAGCGCAGGGGCATCACAGCGGTTCAGATGGTGTGCGGGTCGAGGGCGAATTTTGGCGCGACGAATGGATCGAACACCAGGGGCAGAGCGTTCGCGTTAGAGGCGACGCGGATCGGAACCTTCCTCAATTCATCGTTGAGACTGACGGAAAGCGAATGGCGTCATCCGATTTAAACAATGAGGATATCGGTCGTTGGCTGTGGTTCCGCTCTAGCATAGTAACCGAACTGCTTGGCCATCGCGGCTTTTCTCTTGAGTGGTACACAGCGGAAACGGGCGGTATTCGCTCCACTTCTGGTTACGTCGCGCACTTCGGAATTAACGCGTCCGATTTAGTCACGGTCTACGCCCATGATGTTGCGCGCGTTTCCGCATGGGAGCAGCACGTTTGGGCGGCTCACAACGTGGTGCCTGATGGAAAGGTTTCCAATGAGTTGCTGTCGGCGCAAGTGAAGGCGCAGGTAGCGCCCACGCATGCTGTCGAAGAATTGTTGTTTGCAAGCATGCGGATGCTAGAAGGGGGCTTTCGCGAGAGCTTCAATGTCGGGCTGTACACACACGAGATTGATGATGCGGAAGTCATGCAGCACGTGTCGCGCTTCGCGAGCAAGGACCAATCTTCATTGCTCAGGCTCGCGAAGGAGCTTGTTCGGGTGTTTTCGGATCGTCTCGATGTGCGCGCACTTCGCAAGCTTTCGACACATGCGGAAAAGGAGAAGCTGGGATCAAACAAGCTCCTTCAGGATATCTTGGCGGAAAAGGTTGGAGCCGAGAAAGCTCGCCACATCTTTGGCCCTATCGCTGGCACCTATGATATGCGGGTAGGTGACGCGCATCCGACCAGTTCGAAGATCGGAGAAGCGCTCAAGCTTGCCGAAATTGATGTGAGCCGTTCGTTCATGCGGCAGGGCGAGCAACTGATCCACAATTTTGGACGATCAATCTGGTGGATAGGCAAATTGCTATTTTCCGAGTTGGAAAAGGAAGGAACCTAGGCGGCGCGATGCGTTATCTAGAGATGCGGGCTTGGGGTCGATGTTCGATAGTGCTCTCGGCCCATTGGCTCTCGGAAATAAATCGACGCTCGCGTGGGAACGTGTTTGTTTAGGCGCAGGGGCCTAATGTGCGGGTGACCGGTGACATGTCCGTATGGACTTGATGGTCGACGCAGATGCCCTGTAGGGCACCTGCACGTGTTGATCGTCAAGCCAGCAAGGGAAGCTGCGTCAACATACGCTTCATCGCAAGAGCGTCCCACGGGAGATGCTCGGTGATACCGAGGCCGACTACGTCGGTCACGTTGGCGACATCGTTGATAAGTCGAACGACCTGCTCGATCGACATGGAGCCTTGAGGGATTCCGTCGAATGTGCCGGCGGGTGCTTGCGGATCAGCGAAGAGAAGGGACCGGAACTGAGCTGCATCCAGGACGTCCAGATCGAAGTGAATCGCGAGATGCTGTGTTTTCGTTTCCTCAAGCCAGCGCAGTACGGGTTCACTGCTGGTCGCGAGTTCTTCGGGACCTGCTCGTCGGAGGGTATGTCGATGGATAAAGGACTCCTCCGGCGGCGAAGCCGGTTTGAGTCCCGCATACATCACCCGTGCAGGCTCCAGCGGACGGCTTACCGCTTCTACGAAATCATGGTCACCTTCGCCGAGGAGGTTTCCGAGGACCATCGCATGGGCGTGCTGGAACTCGCTCGGCGTCATGATGTCCGGATGCGCGTCGATCCATAGAACCGACAATTTGCCGTCGTACCGTTCGTTCAAATAGGCGAACGGTGCCAGATCTACCAGGCAGTCGCCGCCAAGCACTACGATACGGTCCGGCATATGGCGGTCAATGCAACTCCGTGCAGCTCGCAGTTGTTCGAGCAGAGCGGTCCGGGCGACGATACCATCTTCAAGCGGCAACGGGCGGTCGGTCGGTGGTGCAACCTCAACCGTTTCGACAGGGCCGGTTGCCGGTGGGGCGAGCCACGAGAGTAACTGCGCGCCAAAATGGTAAGGGGGGTTGTTGCCACCCTGCCATTGAGGCATCAGCAAGCGCAAGGTGTTTTTCGCATGATCGGAGGACATGATTCCTTCTCCAGTAAAAGAAATAATAGCTTCACTGAAACGGTAGTCCGGAACTGGTCTGTGAGCGTCGATAGATATGCTCGGCGTGTCAATAACCGCGAGTCCCCGGAAATGGGGGTTGAACCAGCTCGGAATGCGGTGGATTGTTGCGACGCGCAGTGCAGGCCTGCCATTGACAGTGACGCCCGTCGCAATCCGGTGTACTCAGCCCCGACTCGGTGTTCGCAGAGATGCAGAAATGCGACGGGGCAGTGTGTCGCGGCGATCCATGACGAGAACGACGAATAACATCGTGCCGTTGAGGAGCAGTATCGTCGACGACGGAACGCCCAGAAGGCTGAGACCATTGTTCAGGATCGCGAGCGTCAATGCTCCGCAGGCAATTCCCGCTGGTGTCCCGACACCTCCCGTGAGTGTGACCCCACCGATAATCGCTGCCGTTGCGGCTTGAAGAACGAGGTCACCTCCGAATCTTGACGACGCGGTCGAGAGGCTGATCGATGTCAGCGCACCTGCTAGTGCGGCCAATCCACCCGACAGTGCAAACGAGGCGTAGAGCGCTATCGATACGTTGGCGCCCGCCATTTCGGCCGCCTTCCGATGGCTACCTGCCGCTCGTATGTCGCGGCCGAGTCGCGTAACGGCAAGGATCAGAGCAACGAGCAGGAAGCAGCCAATCGCGATAAGGCTTCGCGTCGAGAAGATGCCGGCTATCGCCTGATCGAGCAGATCTGCCTCTTCGAAGTTGTTGTAGGCCAGTACCTTGCCACCTTCCAGCCAGACGGCGAGCCCGTTGAGCAAAATCATCGTTCCGAGTGTTGTGACCAGCGACGAGACGCGCAGCGTACGCGTAAGTGCACCATTCACCACACCAATCATGATGCCCGTGGTTATCGCGAGGACGACTCCCAGTATGGCATGTGCTTCTCCCGTTTTCACGAGAACCAGTCCGGCAACGGCCGAAACCGCGCCCACGCTGAGATCGAACTCACCGGCGACCATCGTCATCGAGATGCCCAGCGTAACGAGACCGAGCAGCGCAAATGCCTGCATTAGCGCGTAGACGTTTCCGACAGCGAGAAAGTCGTGGTTGAGAAGAAAGAAGATTATCAACAACGCGATCGGAAGTGCAGGCCGCCAGTTGATGCGCAAAAGGATTGTATTCATGGCAATCGGAGATTCGATAAGCTGTTAGCGACGCTTGCCGCCAAGGACGGCACCAATCGCGACCGACAAGAGCACTGCTGCGCCTTTGACGGCGAGTTGAGCCTCGTACGGAAGGTTCTTTACGAGCAGCAGGTTGCCGATAATCGCGAGGAATAAGGCACCGAATGCCGCGTCCGAGATGCGGCCGCGACCTCCCGCGATCCCGATCCCGCCGACCAGCACAGCGGCGATCGCGCTGAAGTTCAGGTCGCTTCCGACGAGCAGGTTGGCAGTAGCGGACTGTGACGCGATGAGTACACCAGCTGCTGCTGCAGCGCCGCCTGCGAGTGTGCAACTCAAGAGAACGGTCGTCCTGCCTCTCAAACCAGCGATCCGAGCGGCCACACGATTGATGCCAACAAGTCGCAACTCGCGGCCGAATCGCGAGCGTTGAACGACAAGCTCGAGCGTAGCGGTCGCAATCATGAGGATTACCCCCTGATGCGGTAATCCCGGGAATACCACACCGAGGCCCAGCCACGATGCGTCGCCTTCGCCAATCAGAGTACGTCCGCCGGTGAGCAACGAGGCGATACCGGTGATTACCGAGGCCGCCGCGATGGACGTGATAATGGGATTGCACCGCAGAAATCCGATCGCGATTCCCTGAAGGGAGCCAGCAACGAGGCCCGTCGCCAACGCCGCAAGAGAAGCCGGCACTATGCCGAAACCGAGCGTTGAGACGAATACGATTGCGGAAAATGCTGCAGTCGCGCCTGTCGACAGCAGGAACAGTTCGCCACAAAGTGTCACGGCGGCGAGCCCAATGGCCGCGATGCCGATGGCCGCTGTCGAATAGATGATCGCTGCCAGATTGGACGCGGAGGCGAAGTTCGGAACGATGGCTCCGGCGACGAGTAGTACGGCGACGCACAGGATACGGATCGACGTTGCTTGCACGCGGTTGGGGCTGAACTGACTACGGAACCACATATAGAGCCTTGAGTTGGCTTTGCCGGGTGCGTGCGAGACGGAGTGGGCTGCGACTTTCATGCGGCCTCCGAGGCACTCGCGCCGTGCAGGATGTCATGGAGAATGTCGTCGCTTGTCGTTCCGGCCCGCTCGAGGAGACGAACGACATTGCCGCGATAGATTGTTACGATGCGTTGCGCGACCTCCATGATCTCCTCCAGATCTGTCGAATAGAAAATCACGGTCATCCCCGTCCGTGTCATTTCGCGCAGCCGCGCGTAAATTTCTGCGCGCGCCCCGACATCGACACCGCGGGTCGGCTCGTTGAGTACCAGCACGCGAGGTCCAGTGGCGGCTGCTTTCGCGATTGCAACCTTTTGCTGATTCCCACCGCTGAGCGTCGAGACATCGTGAGGGAGCCGGGTAGGGTCGATCTGGAACTCGGTTGCAAGCGAAAAGGCGCGAGCTTGCTCCGCATTCGAAGAGAGCCACCCTTTAGCGCTGACCGTGTCAAGGATCTGTGATGTCAGATTGATCCCGATAGCGGCGTCAAGGAAAACGCCCTTTCCGGCGCGGTCTTCGGGCACGTAGGCGATACCCGAACCGAGCGCGCGTTCGATGCTGTTCAGATGAATCGGCTCGCCGTCCACTTCGACGTGCCCGGTGTATTCGGCGTGCATGCCAGCAAGCGCCTCGACGAAGGTTTCGGCTCCCGAACCAAGTTGTCCCGCGATGGCCACGATTTCGCCTTTGGCAAATGCGAGCTCGACCGAGTTGAACCGGCCAGGAAGCGATAAGGCGCGCGTGCGGACACGGGGAACGCCGGAGGGCTGCAGTTGCGAAGATGGCGCCTGTGCGCCTCGGACCAAGTCGCGGCCGATCATTCCACGTACCAGTTCGGGGCCAGTGATTTCGGGCGTCGGCCGTGTCCATATGTGTTGACCACTCCGGAACACAGTAACTCGGTCCGTCAATGCGAAGATTTCGTCAAGGCGATGACTGATGATCACGAGCGAAGCTCCGTTGTCCCTAAGGCGACGAAGAACCGTAAAGACTCGCTCGATTTCGGCGTCGGACAAGGTGGCAGTCGGCTCGTCCAGCAGTAGGACTTTCGCACCCCGTGCAACGCCGCGTGCAATTTCGACGAGTTGCCGCTCGGCAAGGCTTAAAGTCGAAGCCGGTTGAGCTGGATCGATGTGCGTGAGGCCGACAGCATCAAGATGCTCACGTGCGATTGCTGCATAGCGGTTCCGTAGATAGATCATCCCTACCTCGGATGCCCCGAGCATGATGTTGTCCAGTACGGAGAGGTGGGGAACAATCGACAACTCTTGATGGACGATCGAGATCACCCGGGGATCGACGCGTTCGCCTAGAGGTAACGATTGTCCGTCGACGGTGATCGACCCAGAGTCTGGCTTGACGAATCCGCCGAGGATTTTGACGATCGTGCTTTTGCCGGCGCCATTCTCACCGCATAGCCCATGAATTTCCTGGCGCCCGAGTTCGAAGTTGACATCGCGGAGTGCCTGTATCCCGCCGTATCGCTTGCTCAGATTCTGCGCGATCAATATGGAGTCGGACATGATGCTTCTCTATGAAAGGATGACGGGTATCGCGATGGATACCCGTTTGTTCGTAATGCAGATCAGCTTATCGGGATGCTGCCGGCCAAGGCTTGCAGACGTGGTCGACGTCGTCCTTTGCCGTGACGGCCGGCGAAGGTACGTACCGGACCTTGTCGAGCTTTTTCCCGCCGAGCGCTTCGACCGCGCTGTCGACGGCGTAGTGCGCTTCGTCCATCGGCGACTGAAGAACGGTACCGTACAGTTTTCCGGACTTCAGTAAGCCGACACCGATCGGCTCGCAGCCCATGCCTACGACCGACAGCTTCGAAGGATCCAGGCCGGCTCGCTCAGCGGCGACAACCGCGCCGGCCGCCATTGCGTCTTCTTGTGCGAAGACACCCTTAACGTCCTTCCCGAACTTCGTGAAGAGGCCGGCCGCGGCTGTCGTCGACGTACCTTGGTCCCAATTGCCGGGCTGCGAGCCCACGATTTTGATACCGGGCGCGAGCTTGGCCAGTTCTTCTCGGAAGCCCTTGGATCGCGCGATCACCTGAGCCTGGCCGACATAACCCGTGATCTCGATGATCGAGCCGGTATTCCCGAGGCCCTTTGCCTTGAATCCGTCGACCATCAGACGAGCGGCGGTACGCCCTTCGGCTTCGTGGTCGCCGCCGGTGTACTGCAGCCACATACTGTCGTACTTTTGGTCCGGAAGGACGTCCGTCAGAAGGAGGGGAATGCCAGCCTGCTTGATCTTGTGCATCGATGGGAGGAGTGCCGTGCCATCGATGGCCCAGAGGAGAATTGCGGCAGGCTTTTGGGCGATCGCCTGATCGACTTGGGAGGCTTGCTGTGCCGCATCGAACTTGTTGGTGACCAGTTTGAGGTCGATGCCCTTTTGCCTCGCATACTGCAGGGCGGTCGTGTTGTACGCCGCGCAGTATCCGCATACGTCGTCTGCGGCGAGCAGAATGACTTTCGGGTTCGACTGGGCGGCATGCGCCGGGCTAGCGATCGCAGCCAGGGTCACGACGACCGCGGCCACATGACGCACGAGCGGAACCATGGATTTCTGGATGAACATGGCGATTGGTCCGTAGGTTAGAAGGAGTGGGAAATGCCAGCCATCACGCCATACTGGTTGACCGACTTGAGGTTCGGGTTGTCGGTCCCGGTCCAGTAAAAGATCTGGTCGCGTGCGGCGCCGCCACGGAGACGGTAGGTGTCTGCCTCCAGATAGAGCTTCGTCCGCTTGGACAGAAAGTACTGCGCCGACAGCGCTACTACGTTCGCGTGTCCGGTGCCGCCGCCGGCGCTGATGCCGTAGATCTGTCCGCCGCCGCTGCCGCCGGACGCGGTAATCCCCGGAGTGCACACGCCGTTACACTCCGACTGTTGGTAGTAGAAGTAGCCGCCGGACAGCAGGAACGCCGGGGTTACTTCGTACTGGGCGCCACCGAAGTAGAGATTGCGCCGTTGGCTTTCGGCGCCGCTCATGGCGTTATGCATGTATCCGGCAAACAGCGAGAGCTTGCCGACCGTGTACCGGCCCCCTGCGGTCCAGTCTTGCACAAGAGTGGTACCGTCCGTGCTCTTGAACTGCTCATATGCGCCGCCGATCAAGGCGTTCGACATCGTGTAGGTAGCGCTGCCACCGAAGGTTCTGCCTTTCGCGACACTTCCCGGCTGTCCGCCCAGTCCATAGTCCAACTGAATGGAGACCGGACCGAAAGACTTCTGATACACGGCGCTGCTGTTAGTGCGGTAGCCGAGCGCGAAATTGTCACCGGCAACGTAGAACGGCGATGCACCGTCGACCCAGATCGGTGCGTACCCGAACAGAACGTTCATGGCGTTGTACTGGTGGCCGAACGTCAGCTCACCATACTTGTCGGAATCCAGACCGACGAATGCCTGGCGCCCGAAGAGTTGCGGACTGGTGCTGACGGGCGGCGCAGAACCATTCGCGGCCGAGAATTGGTTTTCGAGCGTGAAGACCGCGCGGGTGCCGCCACCGAGATCTTCGGTGCCTCTGATACCCCATTCGTTCGGATCCATCCCACCGGTGGAAAGATAGGTGTTGGCGTGTTTCCCGTCGAAAGCGGAAACGTATCGAACGCCGGCATCGATTTTCCCGTACAGCGTCACGCTCGACTGCGCGTGGACGCTTCCCGAGCACGCGAGCGCAAGCGCCCCTGCGGCAAAACACGAGAGGCGAACGGAAAGGGATGCGACCTTGTTCCCGTGGCCCGATGCACGACGAATCGTGATGTTTCCCTGCACTTCGATTGACATGAAGCTTTCCCCCAAATGGCGATAAGTGGCGTTTGTCGTTGGCTCCTCGGATGACGATGACTGTACGAATGCGAAATTCGACGCACTCGCTTGAGAACGCCATGTGTTGGACTTGACTCGCCAGTTTTCGCAACAATGATTGATTAGACATTTGGTGTGGGAGGGAAAACGCTCGTTGCTGGAAACCCTCAGATAGAGCAAAGTTACTGTCACCGGTGCGACATTTATGGCGGTGCCCCTACGAGGCACCGGGGGTCTTGGATACCCGTCCAAATTGGTGCCTTCGGCACTCTCGCGGCGCGCTGCCGGACCGACGTTGTGAATCCGATGGCCAGAACGGTTCGACGAAGTGCAAACGGTGCGCTAATAGTTGGTCTGGTTTTTGCTTTGTGTATGGTGTTTATTGTTTTGGTATAGCGCTATGGCGACGACACATTTCTCCACTTCCGAGATCGCACCGCTGGATCGCCTCGAGTTCTGGCAGGACGTGGTTTGTCGCACATACGTGTCGGTGGATTGCGATTCGCTTGATGGGCAACTGGATGCTGAAGTGACCGTGCGTCCGTTTGGCTCAGCGCAATTGACGGATATTTCGTCGACAGCGACGTCTTATGCGCGAACGATGGACACCATCCGGCAGCACCCTAGCGAAGACCTCCAGGTTTGTCTGATCCAGGAGGGCTGTCTTTCGATAGAGCAAGGTGGCCAACGTGCGGTACTCGGCCCCGGTGACATCGGGTTGTACGACGCGGCGCAACCGTTTTCGCTGCTTTTCGGGGAGCGCTACAGAGCGCTGAACATGAAGGTACCGCGGCCGGTTTTGCTGGCGCGCGTTTCGGACGTTGACAAGCTGATGGCCCGGCGATTTCCCGGTGACTCAAAGCTTGGGTCGCTCGTCAATTCACTGCTTCGTGAGTCCGTCAGGGTCGGCGACTTTGCGGATGAGCGACTAGCTGCCCGTCTGAGCGGCTCGGTCGTCGATATCCTGTCAGCCGCGATCGAAAATGAATTGCTCGGGTGCAGAGAGAACGACTCGCGGCAAGGCGCCCAGCTCGAGCGCGTCAAACGCTACATGCTCGATCGCCTTGGCGATGCCGATCTTGATATCGCGGTGATTGCGGCCGAGTGTCATATAGCGCCGCGCACCATACACCGTCTGTTCGCGATCGAGGGGACAACTGCGATCCGGTGGCTGTGGCAGAGACGATTGGCGGCGAGTTACCGTGCGCTCGCCGAAGGACAAGTCCGGCAAGTTTCTGAGGCTGCGATCATCTTCGGTTTCAGCGATTTTTCGCATTTCACTCGTGCCTTCAAGAAGGCGTTCGGTATCGTGCCGAATAGTCTTCTCGGTAAGGCGCATTGATGTCGTAGCCCTGCGGCGCGAGAGTCCTCTACGCGCTTCGCGAGCGCTTTTTCGGTCTTGTTCTCGGATCCCTTCTTTGGTTTGCCGGGTGAATGCGTGGCGTTCACCCGGCAAATGCTCAAACCACCTTGCGAAGCACCAGTGGAAGCGTGACCATCGTGTCGAGATCGATGAATTCGAGGGTGTCCGCCTGAACCGGAATGTTCTCAGGCGAATTCCATGCGGCTTCGGCAGCCTCTTCACTTTCGAACGTGTAGACGGAAAGTGCATCGAAGCCGGGCGGGATGTGTGCGTGAACATCGCCGCGGTTTGCGTCTCGAACGGGGTAATGCCGGTACTCAAGCAGTCCCGGCAGCTTTGCCGCGATGGGACCGTGAACGACTTTGTAGTGGTGCTCGAATTGTTCGCGCGTCAAGCCAGGCTTGCGTTTAAACAGAAAAGCGATGGTATGCATCATATTGTCCAGCAAGTAGAGGTAGTGATCGGAGGTTCTACCAGCCGCTGCGCCTTTGACAGGGCAGTCGACATGATTGACCCAATCAGATTAATGTGAACGGCTTCGGCTGACCTGTCTGAGGGTGACAGTTCGTTGGTTTGATGCTGCCACTGCGGTGGTCATCCAGGCGACTATCCGGTCATGGCGGACGCAGCCTGGTCATGTGGGCGCATCCAATCGGCGAATGCGCCCGGCGTCGTCAAAATCGCGCGTCTCCTAGCCCGCAGAACGCGTCGACAGGGCTATCCGTATTCCACGGTTGCCGCCCCAATAGACATTCGACAACCGCCTTCTGCACTTCATGCAACGTACTGTATGCATTGATGTAGGTCGGGACGCGTGGGGCATCATACAAATGATATGGATGCCCAAACGAAATCATTACCGTAGGAATCCGATGCCAATATCGCTCCATGGCGCGGCCGATTCCGCCGCCGATACTCGCCCAGTCGATGAAAATTCGACTGCGGGTCAGTAGAGATTCGTCGCCTAACGCATAGATGACGAGATCGAAGTCGTCCGGAGAGACTGCCAGCGAAGGGTCGTAAGCAACGACCGTAAAGCCTTCGTCGCGAAGGAGATCAGGGAGCGCGAACTCCGCGGGTCCGACCAACGGATGGGTGATTCCATTCGTAATAAAAAGAACCCTACGAGAAACGGCCGGATCCAAAGGGAAAATCGACTGCGTATCTTTCACCAGCGTTGGTGATCGTGCAATTACGGCCGAAGAGCGTGCAGTGCTCTCGGGCTTGGCGAAGTGTTGGCGTATTGAATCGGGCGGAGCCAACAGGGGGCGACTGGGATCGTGGAGTCGTAGCGCGGCCTTCATGCCAAGCATTCTGACGACTGCCTCGTTGAACCGTGATTCTTCCAGCGTTCCGTTGGCCAGCGCAGAATCAATTGCTGCCATGTCCTTTTCGGGCTCGATGGAGAACAGAACGACGTCGCAACCGCTCGCGATGATCTGCGGGATCGCTTCAGTTCGATCGCACCACGCGCCGAGACCTGCCATTTCGGTTGCATCGGAGACGATGAGGCCGTTGAATCCAAGTTCCTCGCGCAACAGCTTTTGATTGAGCAGGTAATTGATCGATGCCGGACGATATGCCTCGACGCCGGCGTCCGGAACGTGCTTCTTGACGTACGCCGGAAATGCGATGTGTCCGGACATTACCGACATGACGCCGGCGTTGATCATCGTTCGGTAGAGGCGTCCGAAGTGACGTTCCCACGTGTCGACATCAAGCGGATTGATCGTGGTGACCAAATGTTGGTCTCGATCGTCGAATCCTTCGCCGGGCCAGTGCTTCACTGTTGCTGCAACACCGGTTTCCTGCATGCCGCGGATGTGCGCAAGTGCATGTCGTTCGATGCGTGCAATGTCGCTGCCGAATGAGCGCGTTCCAACGATTGCGCTCCGAAACGCAGCGTTGATGTCGATAACCGGAGTAAATGACCATCGGATGCCTAGCGCACGCCCTTCGCTGGCTAGAATGCGGGTACAAGCTTGCGTCGCATCGACATCGTTGACCGCAGCTAACCCTAGCTGATTTAGCACTGCGGTGCCGAAAGGAAAGCTCTGGCGGCTTCCTTCCAGGTCCGCAGTGATCACCGGTGGAACGGTACTCGAGTCGATGATGCTGGCCAATTGTGAACGCTCATACTCGATATCGCTCGTGAAGAACCGGGTCACGCCACCTGGCTTCAGTCGGCGGACGAGGTCGAAATCCTCCTCGCGGGTGCCGAGTAGCAGCAGGATGAAAAGCTGGCTGATGCGTTCAGCGCGCGTAAGCTGCGCGAAGGTTTTTCTTACCCATTCGATTTCCACGTCGCCCAGGTTGAAGGGTGACTTTCTCAACAGTTCATCGTTCACGTGTAGCGTCTCTTAGTCATGGGGTTCGGTATAGAGGAGCGGACAGGGTCGCGCGACCGGCGTCATCCGTTCGCAGCTTCTCGTTTTCGACGGGCAACCTGCAACTGTGACTCGAGCTCGCTTCTTACGGCTTTTGTGACGGGGAAGTACATGGCGGCCACGGAAAAGCACACATAGCCGACGGCTGGGAAGATCGTCATCATCATCGTGATGCCAGCCTGCGTGGTTCCAGATTGTGCTGCGTTTGCGACGTATCCATAGTGGGTCAGCGTGTAGCCAACCAGCGCACCCCCAACCCCCGAGCCGAGCTTCATCGCGAACGAGACCGAGCTTGCAGTGAGGGCGACGACGCGTCGGCCGCTATCCAGCTCGATATAGTCCGCGCAATCCGCGACCATTGCCCAAAGTGCCGGCGCACCAACGCCCACGCCCATCAGTGCGAGAAAGACGCAGGCGTTCAGCGCGATTGCGTGGCCAGGTTCGACGAGATGCATGGCCATTGAAAAAACGGCGCCCCAAAATCCCGCGACTACCGCCAACAAGCGCGAATCTAGAACCTTGACAAGCGCCATGTTGAGAATCGCGCCGAACAGCATTCCGCACGTCGCGACAGTGAAGAAAGTCGATGCTGCGGACTCTTCGAGGAACACATACTTAAGGAAATACATGCCGCTGTAGAACGGGAAGAGCGAGAGGGAAAACATCATGCAGCCCATGATTAGCAGCATCCACCAAGCACGTGAGGCGAATACGGTCCGGAGGTCGGACCGCAGATTCGACGGTTGCCGGTATTGATGCACGACACGCTCCTGCGTCAATCCGAAGCATGCCCACCAGCCGATGACGGCTAATACGGCGAGAAAGGCCGTGGCAAGTTGATAACCGCGTGCGCTGTCGCCACCGAACCAGTGCACGACCGGTAGCGTGACGAGATTGACGACGATGCCGCCAGAGAATGCAAAGATCATTCGATACGTCGTGAGTTCGGCCCGCGCGCGTGGATCGCTCGTGAGAACTGCTGGCATCGAACCGTAAGGGATGTTAACGACGCTATACAGTGTCATGAGCGCGATATATGTCACGTAAGCCCACGCGAGCTTGCCCCCCGACGCCAAGTCCGGCGTCGAATAGGTCATGAGTGCGACGACCGCGATCGGGATTGGCGTGAACAGCAGATACGGCCGAAACTTGCCCCAGCGTGTCCTGGTGCGGTCTGCGGCAGCGCCGACTACCGGGTCGACGATTGCGTCCCAGACGCGTGCCACGAACAACAGCGTACTGGCTGCAGCTGCCGCAAGGCCGAATTTCTCGGTATAGAAGAACAGGAGGTACGTGTTGACGCTATTGAAAATCAGATTGCTCGCGAAATCGCCGAGCCCGTATCCGATTTTTTCGGAAAGTCTCAAGTTCTTCATTTTTTGCCCTGTTGCTCAGGAGGTTTGATAATTTATCGCCGGGATGAATCTCAGAACATGGTTTTCATGCCGAAATCAAATCCGCACTTTCCGCCCGAGATCTTCGAGTCATACGAGAAATCTGTGTAGAGCGTTGTGCTTTTTGAAACATTGTAGAAATATCCGACTCCGAGTTGCTGGGAATCTGTTGTTCTCGCTGTCAGGTTGTCGAATCGATCGAAAGAGAATCGAATTTCGGCCGTGCTCACTGGAACGACAAGCGCAACAATGAGATTGCGCAAAATGTTGTTTGTCGATGCGTCGCGTCCGTAGGAGAACCCAAAATAAGGTTTCGCAATACCAAAGTCGTACTTGGCCGTTGCTGCAGTAAGTCGAGTCTTGGCGATTCCCGAGTCCCACCAGGCAACCGATGCGTAGGCCGGGCCGTCCGAGTATGTTATGCGCGCGCCCTTCGGCATTCGCTGCGCGTCGCCAGCGTCCGGTTGGTAAGGATTGAGGTTTCCCTGCTTCCCCGAGACCTGCGCCGTCACATTAACTGGGCCGAAGTCCTTGCTGTAGGTTACGGAACTATTCGACCACCAGGGGTCATTGTAATTTAGAGAGATTTGCCGGCCATTTCCTGCCACCGTGTCGTACCACCACGGGTCTGCATTAACCATGGTGATCAGCACGGGCGTATATTCCCGTCCGAGCGTCAACTTCCCCCAGTCGCCTTTAAGGCCGACAACGGATTCGCGAATCCAGAATTGCGAGATTAGTTGTCCATTTTGTCCATGGAAGGCGCTTTCAAGAGCGAAGAATGCTTTCGTTCCGTTTCCAAGATCCTCTGTTCCGCGTAGGCCGAATCTGTCGGCTGCTCCGCTTTGCATGACGATCCCTGAGTTACCTGTATTCCGGGCAATGCCCAAATCCATGATTCCCCAAAGCTCAACGCTGGATTGGGCAAAGGAGTGTGAACTTGCAGCTAGCGCAATAGACGCAACTAGCCCAACGGCGATCTTCTTCGTAGACATTTATCATCCAAACAGTTTATTAAGTTTTATTTAAAATGAGATCGTCGAACGAAGAATCGCCGGAAAAATGCGTGCCGATTCAATCGACCGTGTCCCGTACGCTTGCAAGTACGCGCGAACTGTTGGATATACAGTCGCTTGGAGAAAGCCTTCTGCGAAGCTGGAATGTAGTTTAGTTACAAAAAATCGAGCAGCGGATGACTGCGAGTGACTATCTATAGACTCCACGCGCCAATGGTGGCGGTGACAATCATCCGGTGACCGCGTAGGTCACGTAGTTTTCCTACGGGGACGGTTAGGGCGGCGGTTACCCCTGGAGACCAGCTTCGTCCGTTCGGATGCGCAATGGGGTAGCGGAATCGTACTGACCGCCCGACGCCAGATAGTCGGGGAGAGCGGTGCTCGGTGCAGCCGCGTTGGCGACAATCGCAAGCGGTCTTCGATTGTATTAACGGGTCGGTCAGATGCGAGCGTACCGAGAGTCGGCGCTGCAGTGCGGCCGAGAGACGTTGAGTGCGCTGTCTGTGTCAGGTTGTCGTTTCTGCATACACGCGGCATGCCGGGGATTGGCCGAACACGACTGGAAAGCCGCCGGTACCTCTGACCGTAGCTTTTCGAGCTTTAAGGCCAAACGACAATATGACACGGTGCGGTCTCGAAATGCTTCGGCTCAGCAAGGCATCTATCGGGGCCGGCTTGACATCAATGGCGCGGGTATCGCTGTCGATACCGGTCGCGGCCGCCAACGTAACCACGAGCGCCTTGTCTGGCCGCAGCAGGACACCAATGTGGAAATGATGGGCGTTGCGATATACCTGTCGCGGCAGAGTATTCTCCGTGTGCCGCGAGCACTGAACGTCCTGATGCTTCGTTGGCAGAAGCTACCGACCGGGGAATGCAGTCCAGTCAGCAAGACTTCGCAAGCTGTCTCTCTGCCCCACCGACTCGGGTTAAAGGACGCCACACGTGAAATATCGGATGTCTACGGGAGGACACTAGATTTGGCGCGACGCTAAACGGGGTTTCGAAAGTCGCTGCGTGCCGGGAATTGTCGGTGAGTCCAGGATTCGCTAGCCATCGGGACCGATGGCTAGCGAAAGTTCAGTTGCAAGTGCCGGTGCAACTGAGAGTGCGTGGACCGCCGCTGGAAGAGGCCGCGGTTTCAGCCGACTGCGAGACAGAGGTACTTGATCACGACGTAGTCGTCGATGCCGTAGTGCGAGCCTTCGCGGCCGAGGCCCGACTGCTTGACGCCGCCGAACGGCGCGACTTCGTTCGAGATCAGGCCCGTGTTGATGCCGACCATCCCGTATTCGAGCGCTTCGGCGACCTTCCACACGCGGCCGATGTCGCGGCTGTAGAAATACGCGGCGAGACCGAACTCGGTGTCGTTCGCGAGGCGGATCACCTCGTCGTCGCTGCTGAACTTGAACAGCGGCGCGAGCGGCCCGAACGTCTCTTCCTTCGCGACCTTCATCGCGGGCGTCACGCCCGTCAGCACGGTCGGCTCGAAGAAGCCGTGGCCGAGCGCGTGACGCTTGCCGCCCGTCACGACGGTCGCGCCCTTCGCGAGCGCGTCTTCGATGTGCGCCTCGACCTTCAGCACGGCCGCTTCGTTGATCAGCGGACCCTGCGTGACGCCGGGCTCGGTGCCGCGGCCGACCTTCAGCTGGCCGACCGCCGCCGCGAGCTTCTGCGCGAACTGGTCGTACACGGCTTCATGCACGTAGAAGCGGTTCGTGCACACGCACGTCTGGCCGCTGTTGCGGTACTTCGACGCGATCGCGCCCTGCACGGCCGCATCGAGATCGGCGTCGTCGAACACGATGAACGGCGCGTTGCCGCCGAGCTCCAGCGACACCTTCTTGACCGTCGCCGCGCATTGCGACATCAGCAGGCGGCCGACCGGCGTCGAGCCGGTGAACGACAGCTTGCGCACGATCGGGTTCGACGTCAGTTCGCCGCCGATCGCCTTCGGGTCGCCCGTGACGACGCTGAACACGCCGGCCGGCACGCCCGCGCGCTCGGCCAGCACCGCAAGCGCGAGGGCGGTGAGCGGTGTTGCCTCGGCCGGCTTCACGACGATCGGGCAGCCTGCCGCGAGCGCCGGGCCGACCTTGCGCGTGATCATCGCCGCCGGGAAGTTCCACGGCGTGATCGCCGCGCACACGCCGATCGCTTCCTTTGTCACGACGATGCGCTTGTCGCTCGCCGGCGTCGGGATCGTGTCGCCGTACACGCGCTTGCCTTCCTCCGCGAACCACTCGAGGAACGACGCCGCGTAGCCGATCTCGCCCTTCGCCTCGGCCAGCGACTTGCCCTGCTCGGTAGTCAGGATCAGCGCGAGGTCGTCGGCGTTTTCCATCATCAGGTCGTGCCACTTGCGCAGGACCGCCGCGCGTTCTTTCGCGGTCTTCTTGCGCCACGCCGGCCATGCGGCGTTCGCGGCCTCGATAGCGCGACGCGTCTCGATCGAACCCATGTGCGGCACCGACGCAATCAGTTCACCGTTGGCCGGATTGACCACATCGAACGTCTGACCGGCATCGTCTGCCGACTGCCACTGACCGGCAATATAGGCCTTCGGTTGCAGCAGAGCTGCGTCCTTCAAGTTCATCGTCTGTTTACTCCGGTATGTTCAGTAGACGCCCGCGGATGAGGCGTTGTCATCCTCTGCGCGCGCATTCTTCTGCCTGTAGCGTTGCGAGAGCGAGGACGCAGATTGAACGAGCAGCGTGGTATCGACCCCGACCGCGACGAACCTTGCGCCGGCATCGAGGTAAATCTGCGCAACCTCTTGGTTGGCCATCAGCACACCCGCGGTCTTTCCGGCGTCGAGGACGGTGCGAATGCCTTCGATGATCGTTCGCTGCACTTCCGGATGATTGGGTTGTCCACGGTATCCCATCGATGCCGACAAATCGGCCGGACCGAAGAACACGCCGTCCACGCCATCCACCTCTGCAATGTCGCGCAGATTCTCAATGGCTTCCGTCGTCTCCGCCTGCACGAGGAGACACATTTCGTCGTTTGCTCGGTCAAGGTAGTCCTTGATCTGGTTCCATCTCGACGCACGGGCAAGCGCCGCGCCCATGCCGCGGATTCCCTCGGGCGCGTAGCGCATCGCACGCACCGTCTGTTCGGCATATGCGGCGGTGTTGACCATCGGGACCAACAACGTTTGTGCACCGACATCCAGGTACTGCTTGATGAGTGCCGGATCGCCGCAAACTGGCCGGACGATCGGATGAACCGGGTAGGGCGCGAGGGCCCGCAGTTGTTCGAGCACGACGCGCACGTCGTTCGGAGCATGCTCTCCGTCGAGCAGCAACCAGTCGAAGCCACACGTCGCCAGTAGCTCCGCAGCATTGGCATCGGCCAACCCGACCCACAGGCCGATCTGGGTCTGGCCCGCGCGCAGGGCGTCGCGGAACGTGTTCGTTGGGATCTGCATGGCGTCTCTCACGCGAAGCGGAACGAGATCGACCCGAGCGGGCCGTAGTCGACATGAAACGCGTCGCCGGCCACGGCTGCGGTCGGACGGGTGAACGAACCGGCCAGCACGACGTCACCCGCGTTCAGCGATTCGCCGTACGGTGCAATCTTGTTTGCGAGCCATGCAACACCGGTGGCAGGATGATTGAGAACCGCGGCCGCGAGTCCCGTTTCCTCGATCACGCCGTTCTTGTAGAGCATGGCGCCGACCCAGCGAAGATCGATATCCATTGGCTTGACGGGGCGTCCGCCGAGAATGATTCCCGCGTTCGCTGCGAAATCGCTGATTGTGTCGAACACCTTGCGCATCGCACGCGTTTCGCGATCGAACTGCTCGATACGCGCATCGATGATCTCGATTGCCGGCACGACGTAGCCGGTTGCGGACAGTACGTCGAACAGCGTGACTCCCGGCCCTTGAAGCGGCTTGTCGAGAATGAACGCAAGCTCCACCTCGACGCGCGGTGCGATGAAGCGCTCGATCGGAATATCGCCGCCTGCGTCGAAGAACATGTCGTCCATCAGCGGCGCGTAGTCCGGTTCCGTAATCTGGCTCGCCTGTTGCATCGCGCGCGACGTCAGGCCGATTTTGCGTCCCCGGACTACCCGACCGTCCGCGAGTTCGAGCTTTACCCATTCGCGTTGGATGGAATAGCCGTCCTCGATGGTCATCTCCGGATGTTGCTTCGAGAAATGACGCAGTTGCGTGCGCGTTTTGCGCGCGTCGTACAACTGGCGGGCCAGTGACGTGATCGTATCTTGCGGAAGCATGAGTCAGCCTTGTGTGAAAAGCGGATGCAGTGAACTATTGCGCGAGTTGTAGACCTCGTTGCCTTCGTCGATCTGCAGTGTGATACCGATGTGTCGCGTGGCGAGCAGCGGCGCGAAATGTTCTTGAGTCGTCGCGTCGAGCGCACGACCAACGGCCTGGTGCACGGCGGAACTGCGCCCACGTGCGATTCGCAGGTTCAGGTAGACGAATGCGTATTCGCCGGTACCTCCCGCCGCGCGTCCGGCGGCACCGCCGTCCGCGATCGAGCAGTGGGTGGCCGGATACGCGAGCACGCGGATGCCGCCCGTGGGAAACACCGGTTGGCCAGCTTCGTCTCTTTGCGCGTGCATCGTATCGGCGAGCTTCGCGCACAGCGCGTGCATGTCCGTGCCGCCATTTTCGACGGAGCGGTCGAGGTCCGAGGTGTAGAGGATCGTCAGGTGTGGCATCGTGTTCTCCCCGCAGTCGGCCGATTCAAAGGCGCGGAAACGCGCGATATTGCTTGGCCGACGACGCTTCGCTTGCCGGAATCGCATCGCCGGTTTGCGGTGTAACCGGAAATACCGCGTTGATCTGTCCGGTACCCGACGCGGCGAAGTACGGCGTCAGCACTTCCGCGCGACCGTCGTAGTCGGACCAGCCGAGTGCGCCGAGCATCATCGCGGTGTCGTGCATAAAACCTTCGCCGTGTCCCTTCGCTGCATATTCCGGCAGCATCTCGCAGAATGTCTTCCAGTCGCCGCGCTCCCACATGTCGATGACCTGCCGGTCGAGGGTTTCGAGCAACGGACTCCAGATCTTGTACGCGTATTCGGGTGCGAGTCCGTTCTGCGCGAAACGGTGACTCAGGCTGCCGCTTGCAAGGAACGCGACCTTACCTTCGTAGTGCTCTTCGACTGCACGGCGCATCGCCCAGCCGAGCCGCGCGCTGTCGTTCAGGTAATGGGCCATGCAGAGCGCAGAAACCGAAACGACTTTGAAATGTCGATCCGCATTCATATAGCGGAGAGGAACGAGCGTGCCGTACTCGGGCGCGAGCGTTGTCGCGTCATGCGCGAGTGTTTCGACGCCGTAGTCGTTGCAGGTTTTCGCGAGCAGCCGGCCGAGCTCCGGATTCCCCGATGCTTCGAACGGCATGTTCGCGATGAAGTGGGGCAGCTCATTGCTCGTATAGAGCCCTTCGAAGTGCGGCGCGCAGTTGATGTGATAATTCGCGTTTACGAGCCAGTGCGTATCGAACACGACGAGCGTGTCGACGCCAAGCGCCTTGCAGCGCTGTGCGATTTCGCGATGGCCGTCGATCGCGTCCTGGCGGCTGCCTTTTCGTGGCCCGTCGAGTTCCGACAGGAACATCGACGGTACGTGCGTAATTTTCGCAACGAGAGCGAGTTCGCCCATGATCGTCTCCTGATCGCGCCTTTTAGACGCGTCCCCACTGCGGGATGTGATGCGAGCCCAGCGACAGACAGACGTTCTTCGGTTCGAGAAATACCTCGTAGCTCCACGTGCCGCCTTCGCGCCCGACACCAGAGGCCTTCGTGCCGCCGAAAGGCTGACGCAGGTCGCGTACGTTCTGGCTGTTCACGAAGCACATTCCCGCCTCGATTTCCGCTGCGACGCGATGTGCGCGGCCCGTGCTCTCGGTCCACACGTAGCTCGACAGCCCGTATGCAATGTCATTCGCGATCCGGATCGCGTCGGCTTCGTCGTCGAACGGGATCAGGCACGCGACCGGGCCGAAGATCTCCTCCTGGGCGATGCGCATCTTGTTGTCGACGTCGACGAACACGGTCGGCGCGACATAGTTACCCTTTTGCAGCGATGCGGGCAGGTCGAGCGCGTCGAGGCCGCCGCTTGCGAGCGTCGCGCCTTCCTTCGATCCGAGCTTGATGTAGCTTCTTACCTTCGCGAGGTGGCCTTGGCTGATCATCGGGCCGATGATCGTATCGTCGGCGAGCGGATCACCGACCTTGATTCGCTTCGCACGCTCGATGAAACTCTCCGCGAAACGCGCGTAGATCGACTTCTGAACGAGGATCCGCGAGCCAGCCGTGCAGCGTTCGCCATTGTTGGAGAAGATCATGAATACGGCCGCGTCGAGCGCACGCTCGAAATCCGCGTCTTCGAAGATCACGAACGGCGACTTGCCGCCGAGTTCCATCGAATATTTTTTCAGCCCGGCCGCTTGCACGATCCGATTGCCGGTAGCAGTCGAGCCGGTGAACGAAATCGCGCGCACGTCGCGATGCGCAACGAGCGGCTCGCCCGTTTCCTGACCGAAGCCGTGCACGACATTCAACACGCCCGCCGGAATCCCGGCCTCGAGTGCGAGTTCGCCCAGGCGCGCGGCGGTGAGCGGCGAAAGCTCGCTCATCTTCAGGACGGCGGTGTTGCCGAATGCGAGGCACGGCGCGACTTTCCACGTCGCGGTCATGAACGGGACGTTCCACGGCGAGATTAGCGCACACACGCCGACGGGATGAAACAGCGTGTAGTTCAGATGCGTGTCGGTCGGATACGTATGACCGTCGACATGCGAGCAGACCTCCGCGAAATAGTGGAAGTTGTCGGCGGCGCGAGGCACGAGCTGTTTGCGCGTCTGCGAGATCGTTTGGCCCGTGTCGTTCGTCTCCGTTTCCGACAGATCCGGCACGTGCTTCGTGATCAGTTCGCCGAGATTGCGGATCAGCTTCGCACGCTCCTTCGGCGTCTTTTTAGCCCATGCAGGAAACGCGTCCTTCGCAGCCGCGACGGCAGCATTGACGTCATCGGCGTCGCCACGGGCGACCTCGGCGAGCACGTCCTGGTTCGCCGGGTTCACAGTCTCGAAGTAGTCGCGCCCGGCGCGCGCCTTACCATTGATCAGATGCTCGATACGCATGGGATTCCTCTTTCGTTCCTTCGTTCATTAGCGCCCGAATTCCGCGTCCGACGCGATCGCGTTGACGAGACGTCCGAGCCCATCGATTTCACAGACGACCTCGTCGCCCACGTCGACATTCACGATTCCCTCCGGCGTGCCTGTCAGAATCACGTCGCCAGGAGCAAGGGTCATGAAGCTGCTCAGGTATTCGATCAGTGCAGGTATGTCGGTGACCAGATCGCGCGTGTTGCCACGCTGACGCAACGTGCCGTTGACGTAGGTGCGCAACTCGATATCGGATGCGTCGTGTACATCGGCTGCATCGACGAACCACGGCCCGAGTACGGTACCGCCGTCTCGATTCTTCACACGGAGGTTCGGCCGGTAGTAGTTTTCGAGGTAGTCGCGGATCGCGTAGTCGTTCGCGATCATGTAGCCGGCAACGTATTCCATTGCCTGATCGCGGCTGACGTTCTGTGCGGGGCGACCGATCACGACCGCGAGTTCGCACTCGTAATGCATGTAGGTAACGTCGGCCGGCCGGCGCGTGATTCCGCGGTGACCGAGTACGGTGCCGGGACCCTTCAAGAATACGAGAGGTTCGTCCTGCTTCGTGAACTGCAGTTCTTTCGCGTGATCGGCGTAGTTCAGGCCGAGCGCGAAGATGGTGCCGACATCGATCGGCGCGAGCCAGACCACTTCGTCTTCACGACAGATCCGACCGTCGGCGAGCCGTACGCTGCCGTCTTGCGGATACGCTTCGTGAATGGCGCCTGCATAGGCGACGCGACCGCGCATCATTCCGATTCTCCGTTCTGTTGAGGTGCACCGGCGAACGACACGACGAGCGGCGCGAATCCGTCAAACGTGATCGTCGCTTCTTCGCCGGCGTGAGCGATCGGCGTGGCGTGCGGCACGCCCAGCGTGATCACGTCGCCAGCAGCGAGCGTCATGAAATCGGTAACGTCGGCGACCAGTTGCGAAACGCCACGCAATGCCGTTGCCGTGCTTGCTTCGAATGCGGGTTTGCCGGGTATCTCGACACGAATCGCGATGCTGTCCGGGTTGGTGACATGTCGCTTTGCCACGACCGCCGGACCGATGACGCAGAAGCGGTCGCGTGCGCGAAAGCGCACCGACGGGCGATAGACGCTCGAGTGGGGGATGCTCAGATCCGCGACGATCACATAGCCCGCGACGAAGTCGAGTGCGTGTTCGGCGGACACGCGTGTCGCGGTGCGACCAATGACGATGCCGAGCGATGCACCGACCTCAATGCCGCTCGCGTCGACGGGTACCTCGACGCGGGCGCGATGGCCGGCCAGCGTGTTGCGCGGCTTGAGATAGAGGATCGGCGCTTTTGGTGGCGCCTTATAGGGGGCAGCATGCATCGCGTCGCCGAGTGCGTCGAGCGCCGCGCGGTCGTTGAGGAGCGTGCCGTAGACCGCGCCCGATACGGGCGGCCGGCAAGCGACACCGCTTGCGAGCAGCATGCTGACCGCATGGGCATCGATATCGCGCGGCAGCGGATCGCCTTCGACATGAAGCAGGTGATCGGTTACTGAGAACATGGTCGACTTGGTTTTGGGTTTTGCCAAAATCACTAAGATGTTAGTGATAATGCGCCTGATATGATTTCGGGTCAACTGGTTTGTCGTGTGGTCGGGGGCTTTCCCCTAGACGTCCTTTCGCCTTCCCCTTCGGTGTTTTTATGTCTGATTCTTTCGTCGACGGCTCCCTGCATCGCAATCTGCCAATGTTGCTGCTGCGTGCGCGAGAGAAAATGATGGAGCGATTCCGTCCGTTGATCACGGCTCAGGGTCTGACCGAGCAGCAATGGCGGGTGATCCGTGCGCTCAACGAGCAGGGGCCACTCGAGCCTCGGCAGATTTCCGACCTGTGCACGATTTCCAGCCCGAGCATGGCTGGCGTGCTGGCGCGTATGGAACTGCTTGGTCTTGTGACGAAAGAGCGGTTCGAGGATGATCAGCGCCGAGTACGCGTGTCGCTGACCGCGAAGAGCATCAAGCTGGTTCAGGTGCTTTCCCGCGACCTGGAGGCGGAATACGGCGCCATCGAGCGTGCGGTCGGCGCTGACGTGGTTGCTCGGGTCTATCAGGCTGTCGACACGCTGCTCGCAGGTCTGGAAGAGGCGTAGATCCCGCTAGCGTCTAACGGGAGCCAGTCGGAAGATCGAGGTTTTCCGCCAAAAAATCAATCAGTGTGCGCAACGACGACGGCATGCGGTGGCGCGAGAGGTAAACGGCGAAAACGCCCAGTGGCTCTACCTCGAAGTCGGGCGTCAGCTCGATCAGTAGGCTGTCATGAAGGGCTTGCTCGACTGCGAACCGCGGTAGAAGCGCGACACCAGCTCCGCGCAGCGCCGCCCGCACGACAAGGGAGGCCTCATTCGTGACGAAATTGCCCGAAACCGGGACGTCGATGCTTTCGCCATCGGCCTTGAAATGCCATAGGGATCGGCCGTAATGGGAATAGGTGAGGCAATTGTGTGCCGTCAGGTCGCGGACATGTACGGGTGTCCCGTAGGCCGCCAGATAAGCGGGGCTGGCGCATACAACCGACCGGACCTCGCCCAGCTTGCGTGCAATCAGGTTGGGGTCCAGCGCATTGGTGACACGGACAGCAAGGTCGATGCCATCCTCGGCCAGATTTGTCTGGCGATCGACGACTTGCAGGTCGACCGTGATGGCCCGATGGCGCTGCAGGAATGCCATTAGAGCATCGGTCAGGCAATACTCGGCGAAGATGGACGAGGCGGTAACGCGCAACAGCCCTTTGGGGGCATCTCCGGTTTGAGCGCCGACCACGCTCACGTCCCGCGCTAGAGCCAGAATCTCCTTGCAGATCTCCAGTACCTCCTCACCGGTTGCGGTGAGGCTGAGTTTGCGGGTGGTGCGATGGAGCAGCCGGGAGTCGGCCCATTCTTCCATTTGTGCGACGTAACGCGCGGCCATCGCGCGCGACATGCCGAGGCAGACGGCGGCTGACGAAATGCTGCCGCGCGCAACCGTTTCAAGGAACACTTCTGCTGCAGTGATTCGGTCCATCTGATCGATTCATGCGACAAAGCGTCAATTGTAGTCCCGTATTTCTCCTTCCTGTAATCAAATACAGTGTCGGTGTCGCATCGATAACCTGTTGATTGCTATGTCGGAGATACGCCTGCAGTACGTCTTTGACCCCTTGTGCGGCTGGTGCTACGCCAGTGCTCCCGCGCTGAGCGGCTTGGCGACCGCATATCCCGATCTGCTGGAATTGATGCCAAGCGGATTGTTCGCCGATCAAGGCGCGCGTGCATTGACACGGGACTGGGCCAACTACGCGTGGACCAACGATCAGCGTATTGCGTCTTTGACCGGGCAGAAATTCAGCAAGGCCTATCTGCTGGACGTGCTGCTCAGCAATGGGGCGATGTTTGATTCCGATGTGATGAATCGTGCGTTGACAGCCGTGCGCGCGATCGACCGCAGGCTGGAACCCGGTCTGCTGCAGCAACTGCAGATCGTTCGATATGTGGCCGGGCAAGACACTGCGCGCGCCGACGTAGTCGCCAACGTGACGGCAGAGTTCGTCAACGCAGCCGGGCATTCGATCGACGGGGATGAGTTGACCAACCGCCTTGAGCAGGACGTCGTACTTGAGGAGCAGAGTAATGCCCGCATTCGGGCCACGCAGACACTGATGAACGACCTGGGTGTGCGTGGTGTGCCGCAACTGGTCGTGAGCGTCGACGGGGCGGTGACGGTGCTACGCGGAGACGCCCTTTACGAAGGATACGAACCTATGCTGGCCGTACTTCATACGCTGATTGAACGTCCGCGCCCCGGTTCGGCCTTGAGTTGATTCTTCGTGTTCTTGTCTTCTGCGAACGGATGCCATCTGCATCCTGACTGAATAGCACTTCTGCCGTTGCGCGGCGATCCGAGGAATGCTGATGAAAGCTTTAGTTGCCACCCAGTTTGGCTCTGCTCCGCAAATGGTGATCGAACAGAGGCCGGTTCCCGAGGCACGTGAAGGGTACACGCTGGTGAGAATGCACGCGGTAACCGTCAATCCACTGTCGAGCCAGGTTCGATCGGGTGTCGTGGCCATGGCTGCGCCGCCTTTGGTGCTGAGCAACGACGGCGCGGGGATTGTCGAACACAGCACGCGCTTCAAGCGCGGCGCTCGCGTCGCCATTTACGGCGGCGGTCAACTCGGCATCACCGAGGATGGTCTGCAGCAAGAGTGGGCGCTGGTCGAAGACAAACGCATTGTCGAGCTGCCGGACGGTCTTGAGCTCGACGAGGGCGCAGCGCTGCCGATCAACTACGTCACGGCTTACCAGGCGCTGACCCGGACCGGCAAGGTGGTTCGCGGGCAGACCGTCCTGATATCAGGAGCATCAGGTGCCCTCGGGCACGCGCTCACGCAAACAGCTCTCGCACTCGGCGTCGTGCCGATCGGTGTTGTTTCCTCAGCCGAAAAAGTGTCGCGTGCCATGCAATCTGGAGCCCGGGTGGTCATTGACCTGTCGTCGCAGGAACTGCGTGAAGCGGTCCTGGCGGAGACCGATGGGCTGGGTGCTGATTTGGCGTTCGATCCTGTTGGTGGCGCGTTGCTTGGCCAGCTACTCGGCGCGGTTCGTACTCGTGGCGCTGTTGTCTCCATCGGGTACGTCGGCGGCACTGTGGCCGGTTTGGATCTCGCGGATTTGGTGGTTCACGAAAAGCGCGTATTGGGATACGACGCGTGGCTAGAGACCGATGCCGACGTTGCCGACGCGTTGCGGGTGATCGGCCGCTTTATTGACCAGGGATTGTTGCGTCCCTCCGTCGACAGCGTCTTTCCGCTGGACCAGTTCGAGAGCGCCTATGAGCGCCTGGCATCGCGGATGGCCACTGGGGCGATCCTACTTCGCCCCTAGTCAGACAACCCACATTCTCTGGAGCATATTTCATGAGCGCTTTCAACGATAAGACTTTGCGCCTCATTTTTCCGCAGTGGCAGGGCGGTAACAACCCGCCTTACCACTTCGGTGCCAAGCTGCTGTCCTGGCTTGCCCCGGACCCTACCGGGCCGGTTGAAGAGGTTCCGGTGGCTCTACCTTCCGACGAGCCGCTGCAAAAGGAAGAGGGCATCGTGGCGCGTGGCGCTCTGCTCGAGCAGCTGCGTCAGGCTCGGCAACTTATCGACAAGCATCAACCGGATCGCATCGTGATCCTGGGAGGCGATTGTCTGGTGGACCTTGCGCCGTTTGCCTATCTGAATGAGCGTTACGATGGCGACCTGGCCGTGCTATGGGTTGATTCACACCCGGACATCATGACGCCCGAGCAATTCTTTAACGCACACGCGATGGTCCTCGGCAATCTGCTTGGCCAGGGGGATGCCGACTTCGTGAAGGCAGTCGCACGACCAATTGAGCCGCAGAACGTCATGTTCGCGGGCTTGCACGACCCGTCGGAGTGGGAAGCGACCGAGATGAGTCGGCTGGGGCTCAGGAATGTCGGGCCGGCGCAATTGGCAACGGAGGGGAGCAAGCCGGTTTTGGAGTGGTTCGAGTCGACGGGCGCGAAGCACCTGGCCATTCACTTCGACCTCGATGTGCTGGATCCAGCACTGTTTCACGCGTTGTTGTTTGCCAAACCTGGTCTTCCTGAGGATGCGTACGCCGGAGTCGCGCGTGGCGAGATGACGATCGAGCAGGTTGTCCGGCTCTTGAGGGAGGTCGCGGCCGTAGCGGATGTCGTCGGGCTCGGAATTGCCGAACATTTGCCTTGGGATGCGCTCGCGTTGAAGAACATGTTGGCGAGATTGCCGCTGCTCGGGCGGTCGGCAACCGTTTGAGTCAGTGCTCTGCTGATGGCTGACTAGCAAATGCCCTGGATGTTGCAAGCATCTGTGCGAGCAGCAACGCTCACACGTGTCCTTCGGCCATGGCTTTAGAGTGGTTGCGCGACCGGTGATGGGGTGTTTTCGCTCGGCGGGAAAATATTCGACGCCGAGCTAATAGTGCTTTTCACCTCGTCGAGGAAGCGGGTGGTTATCGTATCCGGCGTGTGATCTCGGTTGAACGCGACACCGATCTGGATAAACGCCGGCGGTGTCAGCGGCCGGCTTGCGAGACGGTGGCCGAGGCTTCTGGCGGCGGAGGCAGGCGCCAGCGTCACGCCGAATCCGGCAGCAATGAACTCGGTGCGCAGGTAAGTATCGCTTATGCGAGCGGTCATATCTCGGACATGATCACCCAGCACTTCCTTGATCTTTCGGTTAGTCCCGCATTTTTCTCCCTCGGCGGGCCAAATCACCTGCTCGCTCGCGATTTCGCTTGGCCCGATGCTTTTGTTCCCGACGAGTCGGTGATCGGGAGCCATCAGGACCAGCAGCTCCTCCTGCAAGAGGAGTTCGACTTCGATCTCGCGGTCGGTAGCAGGTGGCACGATGAACCCAAGGTCAATTTCCCCACGCTTCAGCGCTGAGATCTGATCGTCTGTCGTCGATTGGACGAAATCGATGACGACGTCGGGGTAGCGTTGTCGAAACCTCGCCGCTGCAATCGGCAGGAAGCGGAGCGCGGAAGAACCTTCGAAGCCTACGACCAGGTGGCCGATTTCACCGTCAGCACCGCGTTGAGCGATGCGGACGCTCGATTCCATCCTGCCAAGGATGGCTTGCGCTTCCCGAAAAAAAGCCTGCCCGGCACGGGTCGGCTCGACATTTCGCTTGTCGCGCATCAGCAGCAGTACGCCAAGTTCGGCTTCGAGCCCCTGAACCGCTCGCGTAATCGATGGTTGCGCGACGTGCAGCCGCGCCGCGGCCCGGCCGAAGTTGAGTTCCTCGCATACGGCGACGAAGTATCTAAGTTGCCAAATTTCCATGGCTCATGTTTCCCGCTTATCAGTGTGAGACGGACTCTATATTAGACAGCAAAAATGTCATCACGTAGGATTGTCTGACAATGTTTCATCGCGCATGGCGCGACCGCGCAACGGGCGACAACGTGCAGGCTGAATGGAGAGAACGGATGAATAGCCGGAATTTGCGGTTCCGGATTTCGGTCGGCGGCGCGCTGTGCAGCCTGTGCGTCGCGCTGTCGGTGTTGCTTGTCGCGCAAGTTCACGCGCAGGCGGCTGTTGTAGCGAATCCTGATCAGCAACGAATGCTGGCGAGCGGCAATGCCGTATTAGCACGGAACAAGCAACTCGTGTACGACTTCTGGCGAGAGGTGTTCGAGGCGCGGCATATGGAGTTGGCCGACAAGTATCTGACCGAGGCCTATATTCAGCACAACCCAAATGTCGGAAGCGGGCGCGCAGCTTTCGTCGCTTTCTTTTCTAAGCGCGGAAACCCGATAGCCATTGAGCAGCGAATCAAGGGACCGTTGGTTTCGATCGTTGCTGAACGTGACATCGTGGTACTGGCTTTTTCTCGCGACTACGTCGATCCGAAGGACGCCGATCGGCACTACACGTCGACGTGGTTTGACATGTTCCGCATCGAGAACGGAAAGATTGCCGAGCACTGGGATCCGGCCCAGGTTCGATAGCGTCAAGAAATCATCTTGGATGTTGCGCTTGCCTGACGGGCGGGATCGCAACACATCTAATCTCCCACACGCCTTTAAAAGGAATGCGATGAAGCTGCTTTACCGTTTTCTGTCCGTAACAAGCATGGTCGTTAGCCTGGCAGGTGCGGCCGTCGCGGAGTCACCGGCCCGCTTCGAACTCTCGAGCCCCGACATCTCGGCGGGCAGCAAGATCGATAACCGATTTGTGCTTCATGCGTTCGGCTGCACTGGCGAAAACGTATCGCCGGAGCTCATCTGGAAGAATGTACCGGTGGGGACCCGCTCGTTAGCCCTGCAGGTGTACGACCCGGATGCGCCGACAGGGAGCGGCTGGTGGCACTGGGCGGTCTACAACATTCCTGCCTCCGCCACGAAACTGGCGCGCGGCGCCGGTAACGATCCGTCCCGTTTGCCCACCGGCGCCAATCCCGGTGCGAACGATTTTCAGAACACCGGTGCGGTCGGAGAAAACGGCAACTATGGCGGCCCGTGTCCGCCGGTGGGAGACAAGCCTCATCGCTATGTCTTCACACTGTTTGCGCTGTCGGTCGACGATATTTATGCCGCAGCGGGCATTCCAAAGACCGGTACCGCAGCCGTCCATGGCTTCGCGTTGAATAAAGCACTGGGAGACAAGGTGCTCGGCCGGGCGTCGTTCGTCGCTTACTACGGTCGGTAACGCCACAGCGAATGGGGCAATGTGCACGCCACGCCGGATCAAGGCGTCCGCGGTGACTTCTCGGATGGCGTCTGGATGGCCGACATCTTTCATGAACTTGCTTTTGCGTACGTCTAAAACGGCACGGAGGAACAGCACGCATGATCTCGGCGGCAATACGGCGCTCCATGAGACTTGACAGTCGAATCCACATGGAGGCATTCACCTACCAAACTCAGCCGGCGCGTGTCATCTTCGGGGTTGGCACCGTTGAGCGGTTGATCGAGGAAGCCGACAGGCTAGGGCGTCGTCGCCTGCTCGTGCTTTGCACGGCGAGTCAGGTTTCGTTGGAGAGGCGCGTATTGGCCGGACTTGGAAGCCGGGCCGTCGGTGCGTTTACTGATGCAAAAAGGCATACGCCGGCCGAGGTTACCGAACGGGCGCTAGCGGAAGTCCGGGCGCTGAATGCGGACGGTATCGTCTCCGTTGGTGGTGGTTCGGTGATCGGGTTGGGAAAGGCACTCGCATTTCGCACGGACTTGCCACAAATCGTTGTGCCGACGACCTACGCTGGCTCGGAAATGACGCCGATACTGCACGAAACACGTGACGGCGTCAAAACGACTCAGCGTAGCTCTAAGGTTTTGCCGGAAGTCGTCATCTACGACGTTGATCTGACGTTGTCTTTGTCACTCACGCTTTCGGTACTGTCTGCATTCGATGCTCTCGCACATGCCGTAGAGTCGCTCTACGCGCCGGATGGCAACCCTGTTGTATCGATGATGGCCGAAGAGGGCGTTCGCGTGATTGCACGTTCCCTGCCGCACCTGATGACGAATCCGCAGAACGCCTCGGTTCGAAGCGATTTGCTGTTTGGCGCGTGGCTATGCGCATGCTGTCTCGGTACGGTCACGATGGGGCTGCATCACGAGATGTGCCGCGTCCTCGGTGGGCTTTACGATCTTCCGCACGCGCAAATTCACGCCATCGTGTTACCACATGTGCTCGAGTTCAATTCCAGGGCAGCACCAACCGCGATGTCGCGGCTTTCGCATGCACTCAATGCAAGTGATTCGGTCGGCAGAATTTTAGAGCTTCAGCGAGCGTGTTCTGTACCCGTCGCGTTGCGCGACATTGGCATGCCGCGAGAGGGGATCGAACGCGCAGTGGAGCAGTTGATGGCGAATCCCTGCGCGAATCCACGTTCGCTCGGCGCCGACGCTGTCACGATGTTGCTTGAACGAGCGTGGGCGGGTAGTCGGATTCAGCGGAGTGCCGTGTGAAGGGATCGTCACCCAAACGACCTCCGTTCAAGTGAGCAAAACGGGCGGCGATCCGCATGCGACAAGGGTTCCGGCGATTGCTGTCTGCTTTCATCGAACCGATGCCGGTACCCTGGTTCTGGTCGATTCCGCCTATGCGACGGTTGAATAATTTAGGGATACGAAGGAGTAGACGTTTTCACCGTCGGTCCGCAAATGTCCCAGTCCTGGAAACGCCAGATGTGCTCCTCCGACTAGCCAACCATTGTGCGCTGCATCGGCGAAGATCTTGAGGCGTTGCTGAGCTGCCTCGACGTTGTTGTAGTCGTAGGTGATCGTAATCGACGGATCTTCAAATTGCACCGAAGCAACATGAACGGTGTCCCCCCAGAGCAGCAACGTTTCGCCGCGGCTCTCCACCAAATACGTCGTGTGACCGGGCGTATGGCCGTATGCGGACAGGGCACGGATGCCGGGTATCAACACTCGGTCCCCGTCGAACGTCTTCACGTTGCCCGCCCGGAGATACGGAGAGAAGGAAGCAACTGCCGTTTTCGCAACGCTCCTGGTTCGATCAGAAGGTGCGCGGATGCTCGCGTCGCTCAACCAGTAGTCAGCGTCTCGCTGGCTGACGCGCACGATGGCATTGGGATAGGTCGGTCGACCGTCGGCAGTCAGTCCGCCGACATGATCGGGGTGCATATGTGTGATGTAGACCTCGTCGACCTGTTCCGGACCATAACCGGCGGCATGCAGGCTGGCGATGAGATGGCCCGTTCCCGGTACCAGGGTCTTGCCCGCACCGGAATCGATGAGCACCAGCCTGCTACCGGTGTTGATCAGAAAGGCGTTATACGAGGTTTCGACCTGTACGCCGAGATAGTTGCGCTTCAGCGCTTCGGCGATCCGATCGGGATCTCCTTGCAACAGCTTCATCACGGACATCTGTGCCGTTCCGTCGGAGAGGGCGGTGACCTCGAAGTCGCCGACCAGGGCGCGATGATATCCCGGCGCCTGTGTCTTGATGAGTGGCGCCTTGGCAAAAACGGATGCAGGAAAGAGCGACCCGGTAGTGCACAGGCAGGCCACCGCGGTAACAAAGGTTCTTCGATTGATCGTCATGGTTTTTTCCTGATCGATGAAAGCCGCGAGGGCATCGCAATGTTCGGCTGTTTGGTTGCGGTTGAGGTGGCCACATTCCACACGGAATGCCAGAACCATCTCAATTTAACGTTGGCATGATTGTATGACAGCAATACAATCATGCCAACGTCGCCAGGCACAGCCCTCGGAGTGGGGGGCTGTGTGGTCCCGATCAATCTCTCACCGCAATCCGGAGAAGCTATGTCGTTGCCTGCTGAATTCGATAACCCGCAGTTCAAGAAAGGCCTGGAGGTTCGTCGTGCCGTGCTTGGGGCGGAATATGTCGACAAGTCCGTCAATGAAGTCGAGGACTTCATGAAGCCCATGCAAAAAATGACCACCGAGTGGTGTTGGGGCGAAATCTGGACGCGACCGCAAATCGACCGCCGCACACGCAGCATGATCAACATCGCGATGCTGACCGCACTCAATCGGCCGAATGAGGTGGCTCTTCATGTCAAAGGGGCCGTCAACAATGGCGTTACCGCGGAGGAGATTCAGGAGGTGCTGCTCCAGGCATGCATTTATTGCGGGGTTCCCGCCGCGCTCGATAGCTTCAAGATCGCAAACGAAGTTCTGAAGAAACTGGGGCAGGAAGAGGCATCCGTGTAAAGCAACAGGGGCATCGGATGGGCTGAAGCCTCTTTGGCGGATTGCCGGTGTCTCCGCCGCAATGAGTTGGACGCGAGATGAGTTGCTCGGATGCCTCAGCGGCATGCGAATCGCGAATCGTTGGATTCAACAAGACCCAGGTCAAAATTTATGACGAATATTTCAGACGGGAATGCGCGCATGCGTGTTGCCATCCTCGACGACTATCAGGATGCGGTACAGCATCTCGCTGCCTTCAGGCTGTTGGCTGACCATGACGTGTCGATCCAGCGACAGGTCATCGAGGATCGCGCGGCGTTCGCGGCGAGCATAGAAAGTGCTGAGGCGATCGTGCCGATTCGGGAGCGCACGGTGATCGATGAGGCATTGCTCAGTCGTCTCCCGAACCTTCGGTTCATCAGTCAAACAGGGAAGGCCGTGGCCCACATCGACGTAGAGGCATGCACGCGCCGTGGGATTGCCGTCGCGGCAAGCGGCGGGAGCCTGTATGCACCAGCCGAGTTGACGTGGTCGCTTGTTCTCGCCGCTGCCCGAAACCTACCGCGTGAGGTCAACAGCGCGAAGGCGGGCTACTGGCAGGCGGGAACGATAGGGACATGCCTGCGGGGCAGGACGCTCGGGATATTCGGATACGGGTCCATCGGCAAGATCGTCGCTCAATACGGCAAGGCCTTCGGCATGCGCGTGCTGGTCTGGGGGCGTTTTGCGTCCCTGTCAAGTGCGGTTCAAGACGGTTTCGAAGCCGCGCCAACCAAGGAGGCCTTCTTTGAGCAAAGCGACGTGCTGAGCGTTCATCTTCGGTTGAACGCAGAGACACGCGGGATTGTCAGCGCCAGTGATCTGGCTCGGATGAAGTCGTCGGCGGTCTTTGTCAATACCAGCCGCGCGGACCTGGTGGAAAAGGGGGCGCTGGCGTCGGCCCTTGCTGCGGGGCGTCCGGGATTCGCTGCGGTGGACACGTACGAGATCGAACCGGCTTGGGACGATCCTCTGTTTCACCTCGAAAACGCAATTTGCTCACCTCATCTCGGTTATGTCGAGAAGGACACCTACGAGGTCTTCTTTGGTGGCGCGTTCGAGAATCTGCTGGCGTTCGAGGCCGGGAAACCTGTCAATCTCGTGAATCCGCAGGTGTTGGGCTAGCACGGTTGAAAAAGACGAGCGCATGCCGAAAGAGTGCGCGCCGACAGTGAACTCTCATCGGAGACAGAGAGCAATGAATGCACGCACCGCGCCTGATCACGCCGGCGATGCAGCCGAACGTACCCCAGAGGAAAGGAGTCGCAATGCGCTCAAGGGCGCGTTCTTCTCCGAGTTTGTCGACATGTTCGACGTGTTCTTGCCAATTGCGATCCTGTCGCCGGTGCTCTTTCTGTTCCTGCCGCCATCGGCTTCCGGGGCAGCGAGCACGCCCCTTGCGTCGCTTGCGTTTGTCGTCACGCTGCTTGGGCGGCCGGTTGGAGCACTGCTCTTTGGCGTTGTAGCTGACCGCGTGGGCCGCAGGCGAGCATCGATCTGGTCGACCGCCGGATTCAGCGTCTTTACACTGTTGATTGCAGTACTGCCCGGCTACGAGACTATTGGTGCGGCGGCGTATTGGCTCCTTGTGCTTTGTCGATTCATCGACGGGATATTTCTCGGTGGAGGTTATACCGGTGCTGTCCCGCTCGCCTTCGAATATGCGAAGAAGGCGCGTCGGGGTTTTGTCGGGGGGCTCATCATTGCCGGTTTTCCGACCGCGTATCTGACCACGAATCTGCTGGCAGTCTTGATGTTAACGATCGCTCCGCTGGGGGGACACGATTCTCCGTATGCTCGCTGGGGCTGGCGAGTTCCATTCGTGTTCGGCGGAATCCTGGCGGCACTCTTGACGCTCTACTACGTCTACAAGGTTGAGGAGTCGCGCGTCTGGCATGACGAGACGACGCGCGCTTCCAAGTCGGTGCCGCTATCGGATCTTTTCTCCGGCGCGAGCGCTTTTCCATTGCTCCAGGTGTTCGTCATGATGACGGGTTTCTGGCTAACCCAGAATCTGATCACGATCTATCTACCGATGGGTTTGCTTGCCGGTGCGCTGAAGCTCGACCATATTCACGTGAACCTGATACTGGTACTGACGTATTCGGTGATGTCGCTGACGTATGTTGGTGCTGGTGTGCTCAGCCAGCGCATCGGGCGCCGGCTGTTCTTTATCGCAATCGGTCTCGTGATCGCGACGGCCGGGGCCGCGCTCCTCTTCGCATTGTCAAATGCCGGCAGAATGCCGTTCGTTTGGGTTGCACTGCTGGTGTGTTTGCTTGCGGTGATTGTTACTTCGCCGTGGGGTGTCATCCTGACGTACATCAACGAACGCTTCATCACGGACGTTCGAGCGACTGGTTTTGGAGTCGGGTTCAGCTTCTCGATCATCGCACCGTCTTTCTATGCGTACTACATGCATTGGCTCGATGCCGTGTTGTCGCCGGGGTTCGCGCCCTCGGTTCTGATGTGCGTGGGCGGGGTCATTGGTGCCATCGGTGCGACAATCGGCCCTGAAACCCGTGACGTCGAATTTTGAGTCCTTGGTTCCGAGATGCACGCTGCGGTGACGCCACTGATGTCTTGTATGATATGAGCCATCTCGCGTTGTATTACAGGAATACAAGAATGTCGGAAGGGATCGGTTTGCTAAGGCCGGAGACGTTGCGTCACCAAGTGGAACACGCGCTGCGGCAGGGAATCATGTCCGGGCATTTTCCTCCCGGTAGTCGACTCGTCGAGCGCGAACTCTGTGAACTGCTGGGGGTAAGCCGAACGTCGATTCGCGAAGCGCTCCGCAAATTGGAAAGCGAGAAACTGGTTTCGATTGTTCCGCACAAGGGGCCGGTGGTTGCTGTTGTTTCGAAGAAGGAAGCGGCTGAGCTGTATGCGATTCGAGCCCTACTGGAGGGATATGCGGCCGCCGAATTTGCCCGCGGAGCGAACGACGACGCAATCGCGCGACTTGGGGAGTGCATTCGGACATTGAAGGCAAGCGGGGGGACCGCCGATCGAACTTCCATCTTGAAGGCGAAGGCCGAACTCTATGATGTGTTGCTCGACAATTGCGGAAATTCGCTGGCGAAAGAAGTGTTGAACGGGCTCTATTCTCGTATCAACCTTCTGCGAGCGACCTCACTGATGCAGGCGAACAGGCTGCAGGCGAGTCTTAAGGAGCTCGATAAGCTATACCGCGCAATTAAAGCGCGGGATCCTGAGGCAGCTGCGGCGGCGGCGCGGATTCACGTGTTGAACGCAGAGACGGCGGCGATGCGGATGCTCGAGGCGGGAGAGGAAGGCCCCAACTCGTAAGCGGGTCATAGCGGCCGGGGATTCAACTATGTGGCCCAAGACGCCTTTCCAACCCGCCACGTCATCCCGGGAAGATGATCGGGTTGGTCAATATTGCATAATCTTGATGGCCCGAAGGGATTGTGCGGTGAGTGGAGTCCCTCATGTGGCTCTCCCTCTCTAATACCGATGATCTCGCGAGATCATTGCGAATGATTTTTGTTAAGCGCGATCAGTGACGACGCGTTATGCGTCGATTTTCGCAATTGCTCGAAACTGACGATGCGCCCTGCAATGGCGCTTGCCGCAACGGTGGAAGGGCTGGCCAGCCACACTTGGCCCGGCCCCGATCGTCCGTGGAAATTGCGATTGATCGCGCTGACCGTCACCTGGTCCGGCCGCTCCGACACGCCCGGCCCGGCGTTCACGCATGCGCCGCAGCCGGGCTCGATCAGCTCGACGCCTGCCCGCTCGAACGCGTCCATCATCCCTTCGCGCACGCAGTAGTCGCGCACGTCCTGGCTGCCGAACTGCAGCAGGAAACGCGTCGAGCCGGCCACCTTGAGGCCGTGTGCGAGTGCCCATTCGACGACTTCATGGCAGCGCCGCAAGTCCTCGCGCTTGCCGCCTGTGCAGGAACCGCCGTACGCGATGTCCACCGCGACGGTGTCGGCAAGTTCCGACATCGCGATGCCGCGGCCCGGGTCGCCCGGCTGCGCGAGCATCGGTTCCAGTCGCGCGCAATCGACTTCGATCGTGTGCGCGACGTCGGCATCGTCGTCGCTGCACATCCACGGCTCGATCTCGAAGTCGATCCCTCGGCGCTCGCGCAGGAAGCGCCGCGTCTCGTCGTCGGGAATCACGATGCCGGTGAATCCCCCGATTTCCGCGACCATGTTCGTCAGCGTCGCACGTTCGTCGGTCGACAGCGCGGCGAGCGCTTCGCCGCGATATTCGAAGATCTGTCCGATCGCGTGGCCGTCGCGCACGTAAGGCAGGCGCAGCAGATGGAGCACGATGTCCTTCGCCTCGACGCCGGCCGGCAGCCGGCCCTGCAGATCGACGCGGCAGGTCGGCGGCACCTTCACGCGCACGTCGCCGGTGAGCCACGCGTTGGCCATCTCCGTCGCGCCGATGCCGAACGCGACGGCGCCCAGCGCACCGCAGTGCGGCGTGTGCGAATCCGTGCCGACGGCGAGTTGTCCGGGCTTGACGTAGCGCTCGGCCATGATCGAATGGCTGATGCCTTCCGAGCCTTCGCGATCCGCGAGGAAGCCGTGGTGCCGCATGCGATGCTCTTCGCAGAATTGGCGCTGAACCTGCGCCATCGATTGCGCGACGTCCAGCAGCCCGAGCGCGCGGCGCTCGGCGGGCATGCTGCGATGGATGGACGTCAGATGATCGGAGAAGCACACGATGCTCGCGGGGTCGTGCAATTCGATGCGGTCGCCATACTCGCGGCGCAGGAAACTGATCGACATCGGCGACACGTATTCGTGCGCATAGCGCCAGTCGGTTCGCGCAAACACGCTTTGTCCGGGCGCCACGCCCGCGTGGTCGCTCGCCCGCGCGATGATTTTCTCGGCGTAGGTCATCGGGCGCGGCTGCGCGGGCGGCAGCGGCGGCTGCCAGCCCGCGCGCCTGGCTTCGGTCAGCCGGAACAGTCCGCCGCGTCGAATCAGCTCGGCGGTGAGCGCATCTTCGCCACGTATGAGTTCTTCGAGCGGAATGTCCTCGCCGCGCCGGATGCGCTCGATCAGCCCGAAGTCGGTCGACGTGAAGATGCCGAGGTTGTGGCAGTTCTGCCGATAGATGCGCTCGAAGCTTTCCGCGATCACGAGCCGGATCCCCGCGCACCATTCGGCGAACGGGCTGGCTTCGCGTGACGATCCTTTTCCATAGCGGCGTCCGGCGACGGTGACGGCGAAGCCGCCGGCCTTCACGCTGCCCTGGCCGACCGGTCTCGTCCCGGCGCAATCGAGGCCGACGTACGGATAGTCGCCCAGCCTTTCGTCGTAGTAGTAGCAGATCGTCGCGGGCGTGATTTCGTCCGTCGAGATGTCGTAGCGCAGCGGCAGCGCGTCATCGAGCGAAATGTTCTCGCCCTGCAGTTGTCGTTGAATGGCGTGCGCGTTCTGCGACAGGAAAAGGATCCGCCCGTCGAAGCGCACGGTGGTCGGTGAACGGGAAGGCTGCGGTGCGGATGGGGGCACGGTTGTCTCCGGAAAGGGGAGCTTTGCTGGGTGCGCGGCACGTCAGCGGTTGAGTTCCTCGAGCCGCACACCGTTGGTCCGCGGGCCGAACATGCCGATGACTACCGCCACCAGCAGCATGAAGATCGTGATCCCGGTGAAGACGCCGGGCACGCCGAAGTCCTTCAGCAGCGCCGCGATGATGAAGCCGGACATCATCGCGCCGATGCGGCTCGCCGAATACACGATTCCGCTCGCCCGGGAACGCACCGCGGTCGGGAACAGCTCGCACTGGTATGCGTGAAACGATACAGATATCGTCTGCCCTGCGAGGCTGATCAGCACGCCGAGCACGATCAGCGGCACCACCGCCTTCATCTGTCCGAACGCGAACCCGCACACGGTCACGGCGAGCGCACCGCCGACGATCAAATGCTTGCGCTGGATGCGGTCCGCATAGAGCATTGCGAGCAGCGGCCCGGCCGGCATCGCGAACGCGATGATGAACGAGTACAGCAGGCTCTTCGTGACCGTTATCCCCTGGCCGATTAGCAGCGTCGGCACCCAGTTCGCGAATCCGTAATAGCCGATCGCCTGGCAGAAGTTGAACGCGATCAGCATCAGCAGGCGCGAACGGTAGGGCGCGCGCCAGAGCACCGCGAAGGCCGCGCGCGGCACGTCGGGCTGCGTGAGCGCATCGACCACGGACGGCAGCGGCGCGCCGGACTGGCGCTCGACGATCGCTTCCATCTTGCTAACGATCCGCTCGCTTTCCTCGACGTCGCCGTGTGCAGCGAGCCACCGCGGGCTTTCGGGCACCGCGCGGCGAATGAACCAGACGATCACGGCGCCGGCCGAACCGGCGAGCACGACGATGCGCCAGCCGTCGAGCCCGAACACCGTCTGCGGGACGAGCCACCACGACTGGATCGCGGCAACCGGTGCGGCCGCGAACATCACGACCTGATTGAACGCGATTGCGCGGCCGCGCATCTGTTGCGGCACCAGCTCGGTCACGTAGGTGTCGATCGTGACGATTTCCAGGCCGACGCCGATGCCGGCGATGAAGCGCCACAGCAGCACGCCTTCCGGTGTCGTCTGGAACGCCATGATGGCCGAGCCGACCGAGTACCACAGCAGCGAGAACGTGAAGACGGCGCGCCGTCCGTAGCGGTCGGGCATCCAGCCGCACCCGAACGTGCCGACGAACAGCCCGGCGAACGTCGCCGCGATGAACGCGGCGATCCCGGTGAAACCGAAGAATGCCTGCGTCGTCGTCTGGAGCAGGCCGCTCTTCGTCATGCCCGGCGCGATATAGCCGGTGAAGATCAGGTCGTAGACCTCGAAGAAGCCGCCGAGCGAGATGAGCAGCACGAGCACCCACAGATGCCGGGTGGCGGGAAGCCGGTCCATGCGCGCGGAAATTGCCGCGCCGAGATTGGCGCCGGCGCGGGCATCGGGCGTGTCGAGCGCGGCGCTTCCCGCGGTGATGGTCTGCTGCATGTCTGTCTCCTGACATTTTGCATCGGCGGCGTTTTTTATCGACGTGCCTGCCGTGACGAAGGTATAGGGGCGCACGTCGGTCGTGCGCGGGTCCGGCTGCTCGCTAAGGTTCGCCGAGCGCGTTCGAAAGCACGCTCATGCAATCGCCCGGCGCCTCAGGCGCGACAGCACTTCCTGCGTATGCTCGCCGACGCGTGCGAGTGCCTGGCGCACGCCGGGGCGCCGTCCGCCCATCGTGATCGGCAGCAACACGACCTCGGTCGTGCCGCCGTCGTCGGTCTGCATCGGCACGAGGCCGCCGCTCGCTTTCAGGTGCGGATCGCCGAGCAGTTGCTCTGGACGCGCGATCGGCGCGTACGGAATTCCTGCTGCCTCGAGCCTCGGCGACAGCTCGTCCGCGCGATGGTGTTTCAGAATGGCGCCGAGCCGCTCGAGCAGCAGCGGGCGCACTGCGACGCGCGACGCGTTGGTCGCGAAGTCCGGTTCGGCCGCGAGTTCGGCGCATTCGAGCACGTCGCACAGCGTGACGAACTGCTTGTCGCTCACCGCACCGATGAAAAGCTGCTCGTCGTCGGCCAGCGTGAACACGTCGTAGACGCTCCACGCCGACACGCGTGCGGGCATCGGCGGCGGCGCCTCGCGGGTCATCGCGTACTGCTGCATGTGTTGCGCGCACAGAAACACGCAGTTCTCGAACAGCGCGCTTTGTATTTCCTGGCCGCGACCCGTGCGTTCGCGTTCGCGCAGCGCCGCAAGTACGCCGATCGCGCCGAACATGCCGCCCATGATGTCGTTGACCGACGTGCCCGCGCGCAGCGGCCGGCCGACCGGCCCTGTCATGTACGACAGCCCGCCCATCATCTGCACCACTTCGTCGAGCGCGAGGCGCTTGTCGTACGGGCCGGGCAGGAAGCCCTTGTGCGACACGTAGACGAGCGCGGGGTACTGCTTCGACAGCGTCGCATAGTCCAGGCCGAGCTTCGTCATCAGGCCCGGTCGGAAGTTTTCGAGCATCACGTCGCAGGTGCCAATCAGTTCGACCGCGGCTTCCTTGCCTTCCGGCGAATTGATGTCGAGCACGACGCTTTTCTTGTTGCGATTGAACGAACGGAAAAAGCCGATGCCGAGGCCGGGCAGGTTGCGGGTCTTGTCGCCGCCCGGCGGTTCGATCTTGATCACTTCGGCACCGAGGTCGGCGAGGATCATCCCGCAGGTCGGCCCCATCACCATGTGCGTGAATTCGACGACGCGAACGCCATCGAGAGGGAGTAGTGTGTCGTGGTTCATGGCCATGTCAGTCGATCGTGATGGTCGTCGCGGCCGTGGCCGTTGCCGTGGCGTGCGTGCTGGGCAGGCCGGCGCGCCACAGCGCACCGTGCAGCGTCTCGCCGTCGAGCCAGCCGGCGACCTTCGCGCGCAGCGCGAGCAGCGCGGCAATGTCGATGCTGGTTTCGATGCCCATGTCGGCGAGCATGAACGCGAGGTCCTCGCTCGATGCGTTGCCGCTTGCGCCCGGCGCATGCGGACAGCCGCCGATGCCGGCGAGCGTCGCGTCGAAGCGCGTGACGCCCGCTTCGAGCGCCGCATAGACGTTCGCGAGCGCGAGCCCGCGCGTGTCGTGGAAGTGGCCGCACCAGAAGCGCGTACCAGCGATCTCGAGCGCCTTATCGAATAATTCGCGCACGGCGGCCGGGCTCGCATAACCGACGGTATCGGCAAGGCTTACGCGATCGGCGCCCGCATCGAGCAGCGCCTGCATGCAGCGCAGCACCTCCGACTGCTCGACGCGGCCCTGGATCGTGCAGCCGAACGCGGTGCCGATTCCGCCTTCGATCAGTGCGCTGGAACCGGCCGCGTCGCGTGCCGCGCGAATGCGGGCGACTTCGGCGACGACTTCGTCGGGCGTCTTGCGCAGGTTCGCCAGACTGTGTGCGCGGCTCGCCGACAGCGGCACGAGGATCAGGTCGGCGCCCGTCTCAAGCGCGCGTTCGGCACCCTTCAGGTTGGGTACCAGGGTCGACACCAGCAAACCGGGCAGCGTCTTCGCGTACGACACGAGTTCGGCTGTATCGGCGAGTTGCGGCAGCAGCCGCGCCGGCACGAATGAACCGACCTCGATCTCGCGCTGGCCGGCTGCATGCGCGTCGCGGATCCATTCGAGCTTGCGTTCCGTCGGAAGAATGCGCTGGATGCTTTGCAGTCCGTCGCGCAAGCCGACTTCGCGAACGACCACGTGCTTGGGGAACGAGGGCAAGGGGCTGTCTCCATTTGCTTGGCCGGTCGTGGATGCGCCGACGTTGTGCTAACTTTAGACATTCCTATTGAACATTAAAGTGGTATTTCGGAGGCGCCATGCTTCCGAGCCGGAATGTCTGAGCCCTGGAGACGGCGAATGCGCGATATCGACCTGAAGACGCTGCGGCTGCTGGTGGCCGTGTGCGATCACCGCAACATCGCGCGGGCAGCGGAGGAAGCGCATATCGAGCCGTCCGCGATCAGCAAGCGCATCGCGCAACTCGAAAGCGATCTCGGCGTGCCGCTGCTCACGCGTTCGCGGCGCGGTGTCGAACCGACGGCCGCCTGCAATGCGCTGCTCGAGCATGCGCGCAGCATGCTGTTCACGATGGAGCGCATCGCGAGCGATATCGCGGCGTTCGGCGGCGGGTTGAAAGGGCACGTGAGCATCTGCGCGTCGGCGTCCGCGATCGCGGAAGCACTGCTCGACGACATTTCATCGTTCATGCGCGAGCCGGCCAACGAGAACATCCGCGTCGACGTGGAGGAGCGGCTGTCGTCCGAACTCGTGCGGCAGCTGCGCGAAGGCGCGGCGAGCGTGGGCGTGTGCTGGGACAGTGTCGACCTGCAGGGCTTGCAGCACCGGCCGTATCGGCAGGATCGGCTCGCGCTGGCCGTGCATCGCGATCATCCGCTCGCGAACGAGACGTCGTTGTGCTTCGAACAGACGCTCGGCTACGAGCACGTCGGCCTGCTGCCGTCGACGGCCGTGCATACGATGCTGCAACGCGCGGCGGCCAGTGCCGGCAAGACCGTGTCCTACCGCGTGATCGTGTCGAGCTTCGATGCCGCGTTTCGCGTAGTCGCGGCAGGGCTCGGCATCAGCGTCGTGCCTGTCGAAGTGGCCGAGACCTACCGGCCGGTGCTCGGCATCAAGGTGATCCCGCTCACCGACGCGTGGGCGAATCGACGGTTCGTCGTGTGCTTCCGGCGCTTCGATGCGCTGCAGCCGGCGGCGCAGCGTTTAGTTGACTATCTGGTGAGTCGGGCGGGCGTGCAAGCTGACTAATTCTGGTTCAGGGTCACATGAGACGATGGGGCCGTGCCTTGAATGGATCAAGGCAGTGCATTCGTTCGCGCAATTGTGCGGTCTCGTCTCGCGGTCGACTCACCTCTGCTTCAATCTCCGAAGATTGCGTGCGATCGTGCGATTGATGTCCAATGCGTTCAGGTACTGCTGAATGCTTTTCTTGATCAGTTGCAGACGCTTGTCGATCTTGCCCGATGTGAAAATGCGCGCGCATGGTTGATAGCGCTGAACTCACTGCCGCCAATGGCATTGTAGTAGTCCAACGTTCCAGCATCGACGATCGCAATGCACGGCGATGTAACAGCCCATTGTCACTACCGGCTCGTCATCACGATGTTTGGCGGCTCGGCAAAGCGACTCCAAGTCGTTGCAAGACGTCGGCCCGCATGATATCGCGCGCGTTTCGTATCCCGATTCGGGGCCAACTAACAGAAGTTGGTCGCGAGCTGAAGCTGGAAAGCCGCGATAGAACTGGGCGGGCAGTTCACTTCACGGCATCATTGACTAAAAATGGTCAATAGTCGCGTTGCACGTCGATGCCGCTTTGTCTACGGTTAAGTCTCCCACGCAGAATCCGCGCAGAGGTCGCGTCGCGCTGCGGAACGTCGGTTGATATCGCGCGACAACGCAATGACAGCGATTTTGGGGCGTCAATGCCGGACGTCGAGCTTGTCGCCGGAGTTCGATCCAAAGCTCAATTGGCGCCCGGCACGATGACCGCCGGCGGCCCACGTAAATGATCGGTCCGACGTGGGGGCTTACGTGTTTGCGCTGCGTTGGCGCCGCCCGAGCCGCCGCACAGGCAGCGAATGGAGGCAGGACGCTGCCATAAACATACAAATCATGGAGACACTGATGCAGGAAGTCTGTGAGACGCTCTCGTCCGTCGAACCCGCTCCGTCCGCAATGGCCCTGCCCGCTCAGGCGCGCCGCTCGATGCGGTTCATCGCGATGATCGCGACGCTCGGTGGCCTGCTGTTCGGCTATGACACCGGCGTCATCAATGGGGCGCTGGCATACATGACCCAGGATCTCGGGCTGACCCCGCTGACCGAGGGGCTCGTGACCAGTTCGCTGCTGCTCGGCGCCGTGATCGGGTCGGTGGCGTCGGGCTTGGTAGCGGACCGCTACGGGCGCCGGATGAGCATCATGATCTTGGCGGTGCTATTCCTCGGTGGCGCGTTGTCCTGTACCTTCGCCCCTACCGTCGACTTGCTGATTGCCTCGCGATTCGTGCTGGGCATTGCGGTCGGCGGGGCGTCGATCTGCGTGCCGACCTACTTGGCCGAATTGGCGCCCGTGCATCGCCGAGGACAGATCATCACACAAAACGAGCTGATGATCGTGTCCGGGCAAATGATCGCGTTCATCGTCAACGCGACGATCGGCAGCTTGTGGGGTAGCGAGCATGGCGTCTGGCGCTGGATGCTTGCCGTCGCGACGTTGCCGGCGGTCGGGCTGTGGTTCGGCATGCTGGTGATGCCGGAAAGCCCTCGCTGGCTGGCCTCGAAGGGCAAGCTGCACGCGGCCTGGAAGGTATTGCAGCAGGTTCGGGACAGCCAGTCAGCCCAGAAGGAGTTCGATTCGATTCGCAACGCCGGGTACCGCCGCGCCCATCCTACCGACCGTACCGGGCCGGGCTTGTCGACGCCCTGGGTCCGACACGTTTTTTGGGTCGGGATCGGGATTGCCATCGTCATGCAGGCGACCGGCGTCAACTCGATCATGTTCTACGGTACGCAAATCCTGACGAATTCCGGTTTCGGGCGGGAGACGGCGCTGATCGGCAACGTCGCGAACGGAGTAATCTCTGTGGTTGCGACTCTGATCGGCATTCAGGTGCTGGGCAGGATCGGCCGCCGACCAATGTTCTTGATCGGGCTGAGCGGGACGACGCTGTCCTTGCTGATGATCGGCCTGTTCTCGCTATTCCTGCCGGTATCGTTCCTGCGCGCGGGCCTGATTCTGGCCGCCATGGCCTGCTTCCTCGGCTTCATGCAGGCGCTGATTGCGCCGGTGTGCTGGGTGCTGCTGGCCGAACTGTTTCCGCTGCATATCCGCGGCTTCGCGGTGGGTGTGGCCGGCTGCGTGCTCTGGATGGTCAATTTCGTGCTCGGCCTGAGCTTCCCATCGCTGGTTGCCTACGCCGGCATTTCGAGCACCTTCTTCGTATTCTTTGCCATCGGTTTGATGTCGATTGTATTCATCTGGCGCAACCTGCCCGAAACGCGGGGCCGCAGCCTCGAGGAGATCGAAGCGCATTTCCGCAACCTGTGCGGCGGCACGGAGCAGGCGAGATGAGCGAGGACCCGGTCGTGACACCAGCCGGCAGGAGGCGCAAGCGCGACGCCCGGTTCGTCGAGATCGCGGCCGAGGCCGGCGTCAGCGAGGCCACGGTCAATCGGGTCCTCAACGAGCGGGGCAGCGTATCGGAATCGGCGCGCGAGCGCGTGATCGCGGCGGCACGCCGGCTAGGTGTGCGCCGCGTGCTACCGGATAGCCGGCACGGGCTGATTCATATCGACGTGCTCCTCTCGCACGGCGACACGCCGTTTTTCCGTCGCCTGAACGCAGCATTGCAACGGTCGGCGCAGATCCTCGACAAACGCATCGTCCTGCATCGATTGATTCTTCCGGAATCGGACCGGGCGGTGGTCGACGCTATAGGCAACTGCCGCTACCGCAGGGCCGGCATGATCATCACGACGCGCGACACTGCGCCGGTGCGCGCGGCGCTGAGCGATGCGATAGATCGGGGCGAAAAGGTGGTAACCCTGATGACCGACATCAGCGAGATTTCGCGTATTCATTTTGCAGGAATCGACAACGTTGGTGCCGGTCGCACCGCAGGTTACTTCATCGGGCGGCTCGCCAAGCGGGCCGGGCGCGTGCTCAAGCTTTGCGGAAGCCGCAGTTTCGGGGCGCACCGCGACCGGATCGCCGGTTTTCGCGCGGCGCTCGAGGGGGCCGAGACCGAGCTCGAGTATCAGGGCGTCGAAATCGAGACGCTCGACAATGCCGACGCGTGTTATCGCGCCGTATTGCCGGCGCTGAAGCAGGGGGACCTGGTCGGCATCTACAACAGCGGTTACGGTTCGGCGGGCATCGCCGCGGCGCTCAGGGAATTCGATGTGGCCGGCAAGGTAGTATGGGTCGGTCACGAGATGCTGGACGAGCATCGCGACTACATCGACGAAGGCACGATGGATATCGTGATCGACCAGAATCCCGACGCACAGGTGATTTCTGCGTTGCAGCACATGCTGTATGGTTGCGGGGTGCTCGAGGCCCCGCCGCCGGTCGGCCCTGTCGAGTTCGGTGTGTTCTGCGCCGCGAATGTTCGTCGCAGCCCCTATCTTTCCCCCGACGATTAAGCGGCCGCGACAAGTGCCCATGGGGCGGCCAATGGCCGAACCGCATTGCTAACAGTCGTCCGCCGTTGTCCGCAGTGCATGCCAGCCGGCCCCTCTAGCGGGGCCGGCGCTACATCCCGGGCGACTATTTCGCCAGCATCCATTCATGCGCCGGATCATTGCGAAAGTGCCAGACGCGCTTCGGTCCCGCCATTACGTTCAGGTAGTAGCTGCGATAGCCATGCGGCGCGACCACCGGGTGATAGCCTCGCGGCACCATCACCACGTCGTGATTCTCGACCGCATAGGCTTCGTCGATGTCGCGCGAATCGGTGTAGACACGCTGGAATGCGAACCCCTGCTCGGGGTCGAGGCGATGATAGTAGGTCTCTTCCAGCACGCTTTCGACTGGGATTGCATCGACGTCATGCTTGTGCGGCGGATAGCTGGACGCGTGGCCGGCTGGCGTCACCACCTCGACCACCAGCAGCCCTTCGGCCGGTTCCGTTTGCGGAAGGATGTCGCAGACGTAGCGGGTATTTGTGCCGCTGCCGCGTACCGAACGCGTGATCGACGCGGGCTCGATCAGGCGGGCCTCGTATCGGCCGGTGGCAGGCGCCGTGCAGAGCGCGATTTCGGCCGCGTCGGCGGCTTCGATCGACACCCTGCGACCCGACGGCACATATGCCGCATGGGGGGAGAGGTCCTCAAACACACTGCGGCGCCCGCCAATGTCGCGCCAGACTTGTTCGCCGGTTGTGATCGTCACGGTGCCGGTCAGTACCACGATGCACAGCTCGTCAGCGGCCGTGTCGAGCGCGAGTCGCTCGCCGGCGGCGAGCCGTTTGGCGGCGAAACCGACATGACGCCAGCCTGCGCTGGCCGGCGTGACCGTAACGATATCGCGCCCGCTTGCGCGGCCCTTGATGAGCAGATTAGTCATGCTGCCTCCTGTTCCTGTTGCGGGCGAGCCTGGCGCCAGAGGCGGATCAGCGTCTCGAACGACACGCGCACGCGGCGTATTACCTCGTTGTCGTCGATCTCGCCGGCAAACCACCCACGGCTCGGTTCGTAAAAGATTGAGCGACCGACCGTGAAACCGCGGCAGGTCCGGCTGGCGGCAGCGTCGATGAAGCCTTGCGCGAGCGTTTCGAGCGGGGCGTTCAAGCCGAGCAGCACGACGCCACGGCAATACGGATCGTGCGCCTCGATCAGCGCGTCGATGCGGCGCCAGGTTTCAGCCGGCATCGATTCGAGTTTCCACCAGTCGGGCTTGATGCCGAGATCGTAGAGGCGTTCCAGCGCGCGGACCACGGCGTCCTGCGATGCGGGGCGATCCTTGGGCGGGATCACTTCCAGCAGCAGTTCGTGACCGCTGACCGATACCGCCTGCTGGAGCGCCTGCAACTGCGCTTCCTGTTCGAGCCGATGTTCAGGGGCATCGTCGGGGTGGTACTGAACGAGGCACTTCACAATATGCTCGCGCGGCCAGGACAGCAGTGCCGACCCGATCGACCGTCCGTGTTCGAAGCGCAGCGGGTTCGAACCCGGCAGTTCGACAGGGCGGCCGATCCACCAGTTCCGTCCGGTGGCGGCATTGAGTGCATCCTGACCGAATCGGTCGTCGATCAGCACGGCCATCTTGCCCTGGCCACCGATTTGGGCCTCGGTCTCGGCAACGGCTTCGACGAAGAGCTGCTTGAGCGTGCCGATCCGCCGTTCGTCGGCGCCGGCTTGCTGAGCCAGGTCGGCGAGCTGGTCGCGGTGGTCGAACGCAAAGCCGAGCACCTCGTCCCACGGCTTGCGGTTCGGACTGACGCGATGCAGGCGGTTCAGCGCGGGGTCACGGTCGGGCCGGCCCATGCGGGCCGAATTCGCGAGGAAATAGTCGAGTTCGGCCGTCGTCGGCATGGCCGGCGCACAAGCGTGGCGCGAGACCACCAGCGCGCCGCAAGCGTTGGCGTACGCGCAGCAGGTGGTTTCATCGGCGCCGGTCAGCCAGCCCTTGAGGAAGCCGGAGATGAAGGCATCGCCTGCGCCGAGCACGTTCAGCACCTCGACTTGCACGCCGCCATGCAAGCGGCCGTCGTCGATGCTCGCCGGAATCGCCCCGTCGAGTATCGTGCAGCCGAGCGGACCGCGCTTGACCACCAGGGTGGCGGGCGTAGCCTCGCGAACGACGCGTAGGGCGGCCATCAGATCGTCATGGCCGCCGGCGATGCGGAATTCCTCTTCGGTGCCGACGATCAGGTCGAACATCGGCAGGATGCCGCCCAGGTGGCGGCTGACGCTGCCATCCGCGATGAAGCGCGTCTCGCCGTCCGCCTTGCCGGTGAGGCCCCACAGCACGGGCCGGTAATCAATGTCGAGCACTGTGCGCACATCGCGACGTCGCGCGTATTCGAGCGCCTTCATGCTGGCGCGATGGACACGCTCGGTCGAGAAGTGCGTTCCAGTGATCAGCAGGGCGCGGCTCGACGCGATGAACGCCTCGTCAATGTCCTGCTCGTCGATCGCCATGTCGGCGCAATTCTCACGATAGAACACGAGCGGAAACGTGTCGCGATCCTTGAGGCCAAGCAGGACCAGCGCGGTCAGGCGCTCGGGGTCGATGCGGACCTGGCTGACGTCGCAGCCTTCCTGCGTGAGCGCATCGACGAGAAAACGGCCCATGTGATCGTTGCCGACCCGCGAGAGCATCGCCGATTTCAGCCCGAGCCGGGCCGTGCCGAAGGCAATGTTGGCGGACGACCCGCCCAAGTAGCGGGCGAAGCTGGTGACGTCCTCGAGGCGGGCGCCGACCTGCTGGCCGTAGAGATCGACGGCGAGCCGTCCCAGGCAGATCAGGTCGAACTGGCGTTCGGACGCGAGCGTCGGTGTATGCACGATGGTTTCCTGTCGTCTTGAGTCTGAGCGGATAAGCGGTTGAGCGGTGCCGGATGTCAGGCGAGGCCGAGGCCGCGCTTGACGGTCTCCAGCATCATCCGGCTCGATTCGTCGGCCCGGTCTTCCCACGCGAACACGGCCACGGTCGCGATGCCGTCGAAGCCGATCTCACGAACCTTCGAGAAGAACGTGTCCCAGTCGATTTCGCCCTGGCCGATGTCGAGGTGCTGGTGCACGGTGGCTGTGACGCCGGGGGGATTCACGATGTAGCGCAGGTTCGAGGACGCGCGATGGTTGTACGTGTCGGCGATGATCAGGTGCGTGAGCTTCGGCTTTGCATACTCGAGCATCGCGGCGATGTCGCCGACGCCGTCGTCGTAGAAATAGGTGTGCGGTACCGCGTAGAGATAGTTGAGCCACGGTTTGTCGAGGCCGCGGACGATATCGACGGACTCGTTGTTGCGCTCACAGAAATCGTACGGATGCGCCTGGATGTCGAGACTGATGCCTTCGCGCTCGAACACGGGCAGCAGTTCCTCCATCGAGCGCATGAACTGGTTCTCGCTGGCGAGCGCATGGTTCGACTGGCCGCTGAATTCCGTGTTCATCAGCGGGCATTCCATTTCGACTGCCACCTGGATCGCGCGTTTCCAGTTGCGCACCGCCGCCTCGCGCAGCGACTCGTCCGGGCTGGCCCAGTGATACAGCGGTAGGAGCGATGACAACTGCACACCGGTGTCGCGCAGCGCAGCCTTGAATTCCTGAATCCGCGCCTTGTCAACGCGCGGGTATTTGTAGAACGGCAGGAAGTCTTCGCGCGGCGACAGCTCGATATAGCTGTAGCCGAGCTCGGCAACTTTCTCGACCATCTTGGGCAGCGGCAGATGGCGGTACATGTAGGGATCAAGTGCGATACGCATGTCGGTTCCTGGTGAGTGGTGGTGCGGAATGCGGAGGCGCGCCCCGCATTGGATCGATTCGGTGGATCAGTAGCGCCGGGCGGTGGCGAGTGCGGCCTTCATTCGCTCGGCGGCGCGCTCGATGCGCTCGCTGGTAGAGACTTCCGGCACGCCTACGTGCCACCACGAGCCGTACTTGTGCACCATCGTCTTGGGGAGGACCTTGATGTCGATGAGGGTGGACACGCGCTGAGTGCGGGCATCAGTGAGCGCGGTCTCCAGTTCGTCGACGTTGCGCACCGTGTAGGTCTTGCAGCCGTAGGCCGCCGCATTGGCGGCGAAATCGACGGGCACGAATGCACCGTCGAGCCGGCCGGTGTCGGCATTGCGGCGCCGGAACTCGGTGCCGAAGCTGCCCATACCGTGTTCCATCTGCAGGTTGTTGATGCAGCCGAAGGTCATGTTGTCGAACAGCAGGACGTTGATCTTGCGGCCTTCCTGGATCGACGTGACGAGTTCCGAGTGCAGCATCATGTACGACCCGTCGCCGACGAACGCGAACACGTCCTTCTCGGGTTGCGCGAGTTTGACGCCGAGTGCCGCGTTGACTTCGTAGCCCATGCAGGAATAGCCGTATTCGACGTGATAGCTGTCCTCACCCTTGGCCCGCCAGATGCGCTGCAGGTCGCCGGGCAGGCTCCCGGCGGCGGCCACCACCACGTCGTGTTCGGTCAGCTTGCGGTCGAGCACGCCGAGCACGCGCGACTGGGTCAGCGACGAGCCAGTAATGCGCACGAATTCATCGAGCACGGCGCGATCGAGGTGATCGTCGATTTCAGGTACAAAATGTTCGGCGCCGTAAGTTACGGCAAACAGGCGTTCTTCTTCCGCACGCAGGCGGTCGATTGCCTGTGCGATCTCGTCGCGATAGCCGTGCCGGCCGTCGCTCGGATAGCCGGCGCGGTCCAGCGCGGCGGCGAGCGCGCTCAGGCCGGCCTTCGCATCGGCCTGGATCGATAGACCGTCGAGCTTGCCGGCGTCGAAACCGTTGAGGTTGAGGTTGACGAAGCGCACCTCGGGAACCTGGAACAACCATTTCGATGCGGTCGTGAAATCGGTGTAGCGCGTGCCGACGCCGATCACGAGGTTCGCGCGGCGCGCGATCTCGTTGGCTGCCAGCGAGCCCGTTTCGCCGATGCCGCCGAGATTGAGCGGATGGTCCCAGGGCAGCGCGCCCTTGCCGGCCTGCGTATGGGCGACCGGAATGCCGAAGCGCTCGGCGAAGCGGCGCAGCTCGGCAGCGGCGCCGGCGTAGCGTACGCCGCCGCCGCAGATCAGCAGCGGGCGCGTGGCCGGCGCGATCAGGGCCGCGGCACGCGCGATCGATTCCGGTGCGGCGGGGCGACGGTCTAGGTAGTGCACGCGCTCGGCGAGGAAGCTTTCCGGATAGTCGTAGGCCTGGGCCTGCACGTCTTGCGGCAGCGCAAGGACCACCGCGCCGGTGTCGGCCGGATCGGTCAGCACGCGCATCGCGTTGAGGCAGGCGCTCATCAGTTGCTCGGGGCGCACGATGCGATCCCAGTACTTGCTGACCGCGCGGAATGCGTCGTTGGTGCTGATCGACAGGTCATGCGTCTGCTCGATCTGTTGTAGCACCGGGTCCGGCTGGCGCCCAGCATGCACGTCGCCCGGCAGCAGCAACAGTGGAATGCGGTTCGCGCTGGCGGTCGCGGCGGCCGTCACCATGTTGGCCGCGCCGGGGCCGACCGACGAGGTACACGCGTAGATTTGCCGACGGCGCCATTGCTTGGCGAAGCCAATTGCCGCATGCGCCATGCCCTGTTCGTTGCGGCCTTGATGCACGACGAGCCGGCCGGGGTCCTGCTCGAGCGCTTGGCCGAGGCCCAGTACGTTGCCGTGTCCGAAGATCGTGAAGATGCCCTTGACGAACTTGATGCGCTCGCCGTCGATCTCGACATACTGATTGTCGAGAAAGCGTACGAGCGCCTGCGCCATCGTTAGCCTGATATGACCCATGAATGATCTGATCCGTGTGGTGAAAGGATGAATGCGAGGAGGCAACGCGAAGCGATGCCAGCGCGAAAGCGCCGACCTCATCGCTTCGCCTGCAAGCGCAAATGCGTGGCGGGCAGGGACGTGTCTCCGGCATTGTTTTCGCGGCGCAGACAAGGGTGGACCGGCTCGGTTCGCTATGTGGACTGCGTCGCGTTCGTCAATAAATTACGAGGTCCGGCGCTTGCCCATCAACAGAAAGATTGACCATTTATGGTCATCTGTTGGGCGCAAATCCGGTCCCGAGTGTCATGACCATTTATGGTCACGATTGTTGTTGCGGCGGCATTGTGCGCCTCTAAACTTCGATACCGAACAATCGAATGAGGTCTCGAGGCTCACGGTCCGAAACGGCAGTGAGAGAACCAATCGAGTCACCGGAGACATGCAACCGACCCCGTCCGCTTGCCGCGCAAGCGCGCCGCAGGCCCTGCTCATCTCTCTCGTACTTACCCCGTTCGTTTGAATCTTTGCCGGTCGCGCAGGGAATGTACGTACTTCGACCGGCAGGCCAACTAAAAATACTTAGGAATTCGACATATGAGCAAGAAGCTTCGTATCGCGGTCGTCGGGGCCGGTCTGATGGGATCCGATCATGTCGAGCGCATCGCCCGCCGCATCGTCGGCGCCGAGGTCTCGGCCGTGGTCGATATCGATACGGCTCGTGCGCGGGCCGTCGCCGACAAGGCACCGGGCGCCGTGGCGGTCGCAGGGATCGAGCAGGTCCTGGCGGATCGCGTGGCCGATGCGGTCGTCATCGCCACCCCCGGCTTCCTGCACGAAGCCACGCTGCAGCAGGTGCTGTCGCAGGGGTTGCCGATCCTGTGTGAGAAGCCGCTGACGCCCGATGCGCAATCGTCGTGGCGCGTCGTCGAAGCCGAAGTGAAGCTCGGGCGCAAGCTGATCCAGGTCGGCTTCATGCGCCGATTCGACGCCGAATACCGGCAGTTGCGCGAGTTGATCGCCACGCGACGGCTCGGCGATACGCTGATGCTGCATTTCTCGCATCGCAACGCTGCGACGCCGGCAAGCTTCACGAGCCAGATGCTGGTGAACGATTCCGTGGTTCACGAGTTCGACGGCATCCGCTTCCTGACTGGCGAGGAAATCGCGTCGGTGCAGGTCCGGCTGGGCCGTCCGACGCGACATGCGCATCCGGGTCAGCACGATCCGCAGCAGGTCCTGATTGAAACGGCGAGCGGTGTGCTCGCCGATGTCGAGATCTTCGTCAACGCGCGCTTCGGCTATCAGGTGGCCACGCAGGCGGTGTTCGAGGACGGCATCGTGAACATCGGCAACGACGGCGGCCCGTACGTGCGCAGTGCCGGGCAGTGGGGCGGTTCGGTCACCCCGACCTTCGTCGAGCGATTCAGCGCGGCGTTCGATCTCGAAGTGCAGACGTGGGTCGACGCCGCCCGCAACGGCACGATCGACGGCCCGTCCGCTTGGGACGGCTATGCGACGGCGGCCTGCTGCGAGGCGGGCGTCGAGGCCCAGCGCAGCGGCGAGAAGGTCGCCGTGGTCTTGAACGAAAAGCCGGGGCTTTACCGCGACGCCTGACATCGAACGGGTTCGTCCCGCCGCGGCGCGCCGGCAAGTCCTGGCGTGCTTGACCTCATCAACAAGACAGTCGGATAACACCATGAAACTTTCGTTCTGCACTGACAGCCTCGGCCACCTGCCGTATGAAGCAATGCTCGACAAGCTGTGTGAAATGGACGTCTTCGGCGTGGAGATGACCTCAGGCGGATGGTCGTCCGCACCGCATCTCCGCACCGACGAACTGCTGGCCGACGCGGGCAAGCGCCGCGCGCTGCTCGCCGCGCTGGAAAGCCGCGGCATGGAAATTGCCGCGCTGAACGTGTCGGGCAATCCGCTTGATCCCGGCGCGCTCGGCGCCAAGCACAAGGCCGACATGGAGAAGGCGATCCGCCTTGCAGGCGAACTCGGCGTCCGCAAGATCGTCGCGATGAGCGGCCTGCCGCCGGCCAGCCCCGAGGATCGCGTGCCGAACTGGATCACCTATACGGTGAGCTGGCCGGCGACGCTCAAGGGGTGCCTCGACTATCAGTGGAACGACGTGGCGATCCCGTACTGGAAATCGCTGGTTGTCCAGGCGCGCGAATCGGGCGTTGAGAAGTTCGCGCTGGAAAACTTCAGCGCGATGCTAGTCTGGAATCCGGAAACGCTGTTCCGGCTGCGCGACGCGGTCGGTCCGATGGTCGGTCTCAACCTAGATCCGAGCCACCTGATGTGGATGGGCGCCGATCCGATCGCCGCGGCCCGCGCGCTCGGCGACGCGATCCATCACGTACACGGCAAGGACGCGCGCCTCGAACGCGGCATGGTGGACGTCAACGGCCTGCTCGAAACGAAGCGGGTCGAAGATGTCGGCCGGCGCGCGTGGAATTACGTGGCGGTCGGTTGCGGCAAGGATCTCCAGTGGTGGAAGGAATTCTTCTCGGTAGTGCGCATGACCGGCTACAACGACTGGGTTTCGCTCGAGATGGAAGACATGACGATGTCGGTCGATGCCGGTATCGCCACGTCGATCGATGCACTGAAGCAGACCATCAGCCGCTAGGCCGTCTCAGCCCGGCCCGGCAGGGCCGGTGCACGCGACCAGACCAAGAAACACAACGGAGACAGGCATGCCGGGCGCCACCGGCGCGCCGTGGCGGAATCGCCCATGCGCAGCGTCGCGCGGGCGTCTCGCCAGCATGCCATCGGGCCGGCCACAGCCGGCCCAGGAGGAGCAGCCACATGGCTAGCGAAGAACCGCAGTACGTGCTCGAGATGCAGGACGTGTCGAAGGCATTCCCTGGCGTGCTCGCGCTCGACCGAGTCAGCCTCAGGGTGCGTGCGGGCACCACGCACGTGCTGGTCGGCGAGAACGGCGCCGGCAAATCGACGCTGATGAAGATCCTGTCCGGTGAGCATCGCGTCGATTCGGGCGAGATCCGCTTTAAAGGCGCGCCGTATCGTCCCGCCGGCACGAAGGCGGCGCTTGATACCGGCGTCGCGATGATCCATCAGGAACTGAGCCCCGTCCTCGACATGTCGATTGCCGAGAACATCTTTCTCGGTCGTGAGCCGACCTATGCGGGGTTCGGGGCGCTGTCGCGCAGGATGATCGATTTCCGGCGCATGGAGCGCGATACGCAAGCGTTGCTCGACCGTCTAGGGCTCGATTACACACCGCGCCAGAAGATGCGCGAACTGAGCGTGGCAGGCATGCAGTTGATCGAAATCGCGAAGGCGATTTCACGTCAGGCATCAGTCGTCATCATGGACGAACCGACTTCGGCAATTAGCGACACCGAGGTCGGCATGCTGTTCGAGCAGATCCGAGACCTGAAGTCTCGCGGTGTCGCGATCATCTATATCAGCCACAAGATGGACGAGATCTTCCGGATCGCGGACGACATCACGATCATTCGCGACGGCCGCTACGTGGAGTCGGGCCCGGCCAGCGACTACGACGAGGGGCGCCTCATCGCGGCGATGGTCGGCCGGCCGATCTCGAGCATCTTTCCGAAGCTCGACGCGCCGATCGGGGAGACCGTGCTCGAGGTGCGCAACGCGACGCGCCATGGCGTGTTCTCCAACATCGGTTTCAGCGTGCGGCGCGGCGAGATCGTCGGGCTGGCCGGGCTGATTGGTGCCGGGCGGACGGAAGTGGTGCGCGCGATATTCGGGCTCGATGCGCTGGACGACGGCGAGATCGTGCTCGAGGGCGTGCCGTTGCGGATCAAAGGCACGGGCAGCGATGTCGCGATTCGCAGCGGTATAGCGATGGTATCCGAGGATCGCAAGGGCGAAGGGCTCGTACTGTGCCGCTCAGTGATGGAAAACATCTCGCTCGCGAACCTGAAGGGTTTCTCGCGGTGCGGTCTCGTCGATGTGCGCCGCGAGCGCGCCGAGGCGACGCGGATGCGTGAGATGCTGAAGATCAAGACCGCTGACCTGCAGACCGTTACCGGCAATCTCAGTGGCGGCAACCAGCAGAAGATCGCTATCGCGAAATGGCTGGTGCGTGACCTGAAGGTGCTGATCCTCGATGAACCGACGCGCGGCATCGACGTCGGCGCGAAATCCGAAATACACCGCCTGATGTCGCAGTTTGCGCAGCAGGGGCTGGCCATCGTCATGATCTCGTCCGAACTGCCGGAGATTCTCGGCATGAGCGACCGTGTGATTGTGATGCGCGAGGGCAGGGTGGCCGGCGAGCTGAGCCGAAGTGAAGCCTCGCAGGAACGAATCATGAAACTGGCAACTGGAGGTCAATGATGTTGAACAGCATGCAGGAGAATTCGATGCCGCCGCGCGCCGGCATGATGGCCCGGCTCAAGGGCGCGAGCCCGGCCGAGATCTACCGAAAGTACGGCACGATACTGATCTTCATCGGCATCGTGGCGCTCGCGTCGCTGGCCAGCGACGCATTTCTGACCGTCCCGAACCTGACCAACGTGTTGCGGCAGGTGGTGGTGGTCAGCCTGCTCGCATGCGGCGTGACCTTCATCATCATTCTCGGGCAGATCGATGTGTCACTTGGAGCGGTGGTGGCCCTGACCGGTACGATTGCGGCGAGCGTGATGTCGCTTACCGGCAGCATCGCACTGGCAATAGCGGTCGGGCTGGCGATGGGAGTAGTGGTCGGCTTCGTCAACGGCTTCATCGTTACGACCTTCGGCATTCCCTCATTCATTACCACACTCGCGATGACGACAGTGGCGCGCGGCGGCATCCTGCTCTATACCGGCGGTGCGCCCGTCAGCGACCTGGGCGACTTCGCCGTTATCGGCCAAGGCTCGGTCGGACCGGTGCCGATCTCTGTACTCATTTTAATCGCAGTGCTCGCGGTGTCGTGGGTGCTGCTGAATCGCACACGTTTCGGTCGCTACGTCTATGCAACCGGCGGCAACACGCGCGCCGCGGTGGCCTCCGGTATCAATACGCGACGCGTGACGACGATGGCCTTCGTCTATAGCGGCGTGCTGACCGCGATCGCTGGAATCGTGCTGATGTCGCGGATCAATTCTGGCCAACCGGCTGGCGGCGTCGGCTACGAGTTCGATGCGATCACGGCCGTGGTGGTGGGCGGGACCAGCCTGATGGGGGGTACCGGCACGATCATGGGCTCGATGGTCGGAGCGCTGATTATCGGCGTAATCAATAACCTCCTCAACCTTTTGAACGTCAGCTCCTACTGGCAGCAGATTGCCAAGGGGCTGATTATCGCGGTCGCCGTGATTCTGGACGTGAAGACCAAGAACGGCCGCGGCAAGCGAGTGCGGCGTCCGACCTGAGATCGGAACCGAACGAGCCGGGTCTCCGGCAAGCAGTGAAGCAGCAAGTGAAGCATTTGCAGCAAAGTCGATGTTCAACCTGCAGCAGGTCAGACAACAACGGAGGAGCATATGAAGGTTTGGAAACAAATAGCGGTGGCGGTTTTCGGGCTGGCGGTGCTGGCGACATCGGCCAGCGCAGCCGACAAGAAATTCGTGATCGGTTACACGAATCTTGCCGACACCGATGTGTTCACGATGAGCCGGAAGACGGCCTTTGCGGATGCGGTCAAGGCGGACCCGGGCCTGAGCGTGGTCTACACCGATGCGAACGGCGACGTGAGCCGCCAGCTCGACCAGATCGACAACTTCATCGCGCAGAAGGTCAACGTGATCATGATCGTGCCGGTTGACTATCGCGGCATTGTTCCCGGGGTCGAGCGTGCCAACAAGGCCGGCATCCCGGTGATCGCGCTGGGCATCCAGTCCGCCGGCGGAAAGTACACGTTCGTCGGTTCGAAAAACTACGACGCTGGACGGCTGCAGGGCGAGTACTTTGATTCGATCCTGCCGAAGAACGCGCAGATCCTCTACCTGCAGGGTACGCCGGGCCTTTACCACTCCAAGGAACGCCTGGCTGGCTTCGTGCAGACGTTGGCCAAGCGTCCCGACGTCAAGATCCTGTCGAACCTGCCGGCCGACTACGATCGCGCACAGGGCATGAAGGTCACCGAGGACTGGGTGCAGCGGTATCCGAAATTCGATGCGATCGTCGCCGCCAACGACCAGATGGCGCTTGGCGCGCTGGAAGCGCTGAAGACGGCCGGGCGGCTCAAGGGTGTGGCGATCTCCGGTGTTGACGGCACCGCAGACGCGATGCGGGCGATCAAGGCAGGCGAGATGTCTCAGACCATCTTCCAGAACGCGAAGGGCCAGGCACAGGCCGCATACCAGGTTGTCGAAACGCTCAAGAGCGGCAAGCCGGCCCCCGCCGAAGTGATCGTGCCGTTCGAATCCGTAACCCGTAACAACGTGGGAAATTACCTCAAGTAGGCAGGTCGGCCTGCGTATAGCCAATATGCGTCGGCGTATTAATAAAGACGAGAACATCAATAAATTAGGTATACGAAGGAGATTGTCGATGGAGACGAAAATGCTCAGATTCATGACCGGCACGGCGCTGTGTGGCGTCACGGCGTTCGCGCATGCGCAGAGCAGTGTCACGTTGTACGGGATCGTGGATAACGGCCTGCAATATGAAACAGGCCTGCCTGGTGGCAACCGGCTGTCGGCCGAGTCTGGCGGCTGGGGCGAGTCGCGCTTCGGCATGCTCGGCAACGAGGACTTGGGTGGTGGCCTGCAGGCCACGTTCCGGCTGGAGGCGCGCCTGAACACACTGAACGGCTCCGTGGCGAACGGTTCGTTTTTCGAGGGGCAGGCGACCGTCGGGTTGCGACACGACGCGTACGGCGCGATCCGCCTCGGCAATTTCGGTGCGAGCGAGTTACTGCAGGATACCGGGACACTCGACCCGCAGCAGACCAAGAAATATTCATTCGGCACGCTGGTCCGCGGCCGCATGTTCCCGCAGGCGTCGAACGGCATCGAATATACGTCGCCCGATTTCGGCGGCTTCACGGTGAAAGGCCAGTACAACCTCACCAATTCGACCAAATGGAATGCCGGTTCGCCCGGCACGGCGCCGAGCCAGCTGGGCACGGCCACCGGCCTGGGCAGTTCGCAGGGCCGCGCGGATGGCCTGAAATTGCAGTACAAGGCGTCCAACCTCGAAGCGCAGCTGATCTACGACGAGATCCGCGATGGTAACGGCAAGTTCAGCAACGTCTATCTGGCATCGCGCTCGATCTTCGCCGGCGCGTCGTACGGAATCGGGCCAGTGACACTGTATACCGGCTACGTTCACCTGAGTGCACCGGACGCATCGAATGCCGGGTATTACGGAACGGGCACGCCGTCGGCACAGCCCGCCGGCGTTTCCCTGCCGACCGCGGTCGACCAGGAATGGTTCGGCGCGCAATGGGCCGTGACGCCGGCAACCGCCATCATGGGCGCCGTCTATCACGCCAATGCCAATCACGGCAACGGCAATGGGACGCTGTACACGCTGTCCGGCATCTACTCGCTGTCGAAGCGGACGCGGCTTTATACCGAACTCGGGTATCTGCGAAACAGTTCGACGTCGAACCTTGGGCTGAACGGCGGGACCTATGGGGCCAATAACGTGAACGATCCGGTCAACGGCAGCGCATCGAACCTCAATCCGAGTTATGGGCGCAGCCAGTTCGGCGTGTTCGCGGGGATTGCCACGCAGTTCTGACGCACCGTCCGATGCGCGAAACCTCTTGCGTGCGCCGTGCGCGTCGGCCGAAATGGCACGCGGGGCGACGCGCGCAAGAGATCCGGGCGATATTCTGCCGCCGCATGCCGGCGACCTTCCTGACGAGGGGCACCATGAAACCGCTTAAAGTCGGTGTACTAGGCGTGGGCGACATCAGCGACGTCTATCTGCGCAATCTGGCGAAGTACCCGATTGTTGAGCTTGCCGCAGTGGCCGGGCGCTATCTGCTGCTGCGCACGCGTGACGACTATCGATGGGGCGATCTTCCGCGCGGTGATGCCGCACTACGTCCATGGAGAAGAGCCCCGATCGAGCGACCGTTCACGGAGACTAGCCATCGCCAAAACAGCCGCGGCATCGGGCTCATCGACATGGCCGTTTCGATTGTCGAGGGGCGTAAACCGCGTGCCAGCGTCGACATGGAGCTGCATGTTCTCGAGATCATGCACGGCATACCCGAATCGGCGGCCAACAACGTGATCTACCCGCTCGAGACCAGTGTGGCGCGGCCGCAGCCGATGCCGCTGCAGTTCCACGATAGCTTGAGCCTTGAACTGCCCGAGCCGGCTCGCGGCTGACACGATGAGTCTCGATCACATATCCGGGGCCGGATCGGCGAGTATTCCGGACGAACCTTGCCGCAACGGCGCCGACCAACTATTGTTGCGCATTCGCGCCGAGTACGACACGCTGAGCCCGCGACTGAAGTCGATTGCGCACTTCGTCGATACCCACGCCGATCAGGTCGGCATCCTCGATATTCGCAGCATCGCCGACCAGTGTGGCGTGCACCCGTCGGCGGTCGTGCGCTTTGCCCAGCACTTCGGCTTGTCCGGCTATGCGGATCTGCGGCGGCGGCTACGTCAGCAGATCGCGCCACCGCTCCCGCTGCTGCGTGACACAAAGCCCGCGCACGCCGCCGCCGCGGCCGCTGGGTTGGACGGTCTGACTGAGTCGGTGTTGGCGTCCAGCCTGGCCGCGGTTGCGCGTTTGAGCGAACTGCTGGCATCCGACGACTGGAGGCGCGCGCTGGCCATGCTGCGCGACGCCACCACGATCTGGGTGATGGGAGTGCGTCAGGCGTTTCCGGTTGCAGTTCATCTGACGCAGACCTTGCGCCAGACAGGCAAGACAGTTTGCCTATTCGCGACGCTCGGCGGGACGGATATCTGCCAGGTCGGCTCCGTTAGGCCGGGCGACGTTTTCGTGGCTGTCGAATTGCCGACTTACGGCGACGAGACGGCCCGTGTCGCCAGACTCGCGAAGCGCAACGGCGTGCAACTCATCCTGCTTACCGACAGCTGCGTGTCACCGCTGGCGCGCGATGCCGATGCCTTGCTGCGGGTCGAGGACGGTGCTGTATTCGGAGTTCATTCGATTGCCGCTGCTTCGACGGTGGCGCAGCTTCTGTTCGCCTTGCTGTGCTACGGCGAGCGACGTGGCGGCCGCACCAGCCTTTGTCCGACCGGACAAGACGAAGTTCGATAGTCTGAAGGTCTGACGATTCGAGCGCTCATGCCCCGCTGGACCTATCCGTGATTTCGTGCGCGAGGCATATCATGAGGTGTAAAAGTCATGGATATGCCGATGAAGAAGAAAAGGCAAACTGTAGCGCGTCAGGCATCAGCCCACTGGCCGCTGCCAGAGCTGCCCAAGGAGCCGCTGGACCAATTGGTTAAGGGGCCGATGACGCCGGCCGCGGTGCAGGACCTGATGCTGGCGTTCAACAACGCAGTCATCGAACACGCGATGGGCGCCGAGATGAATCTGCATCTAGGCTACCCGCCGGGCCAGCCCAAGCCGCCCGGTCAGGCGAACGAGCGCAACGGCGCCAGCGGCAAGACGGTCATCACCGATCGCCGCTCGGTCCGAGTCGAGGTGCCCCGTGATCGCGACGGCAGCTTCGAGCCGATCCTGATCCCCAAGCACGAGCGTCGTTTCACCGGCTACGACGAACGCATCATCGCGATGTACGCACGCGGCATGAGCGTGCGCGAGATCCAAGGGTTTCTGGCCGAGCACTACGGCACGGAAGTCTCGCCCGACTTCATCAGCTCGGTCACCGACGAGGTGATGGCCGAGGCGCTGAGCTGGCAGAACCGTCCGCTTGAGCCGATGTCTCCCGTGGTGTTCTTCGACGCACTGCGAGTCAAGATCCGCGACGACGGCGTGGTCAGCAACAAGGCCGTCTATCAGGCCTTGGGCAACGACTTCAGGTCAACCGACGGCTCGCTCGACGGCGCACCGGCTGCGCCGAACACATCCGACGCGCGCTCCTGTAACTGCCGCTTCCATTCCGTGATCTGGTTCGGGTGCACATCGAACTGCTGCGCCAGCTCGGCCAGCGTGCGCTCGCCCTTGACTCCTGCCAGGGCAATCTTAGCTTTGAACGCCGCTGAGTGTGTGCGTCGGGTTCGTTTCGTCATTTCCGCGGTTCCTTTGCCGGCATTATCGCTGGCTCAGGCCCCGGCAGCTCCACTTAGCCCGCCTGTCCGAATTTCCGCGGCCACCTCTTGCAGCGAACCGAATTGCCGGATTAGCATGCCTGGCGCGCGCCGCGCACACCGCGCCGGCTATTGTGGTGCGGGTTGCTGTGGCGACGGCGTGCAGACCGGTTGGATTTCTTCTCCCGCGAGAACCCGTTTCACGAATGGAATCGAATCGGCGAGCGACGCGTTCACGGTGCCGTTGTGCTCGCGGCCCGCATACAGGTGCGCCTCGACCGTCGTGCCCGCCGCGCACGCGTCCCTGGCGAGCGCGAGTTCGAGCGGCGCCAGCCCGTCGTCCGCGCCCGCACCGATGAAGACGGGCGTCGCGATCTTCAATGTCGGGTATTTCAGGTAGTCGTCCCACCACGCCTTCAGCCGCGCATCGCCGCCCGGCTTCACGGTTTTCGCGTGCGTGAGATGCGCGAGCGCCGCATCGTCCTCGAGCGATGCGAGGCAACCGATGCGCGCCTGGTCGAGAATCGGCAGCGCGGTGTCGGTCAGTACCTCGTCGGCCCGCAGCGACGGATCGATCTGCTGCGCGGACAGCACCGAGTAGAACTGGTACGCGAGCGTCGGATCGACGCGGTCGGGATCGCGCCGGTACGCCGTTTCGAACTTCGGCAGCGCCGCGAGCGTGGCGTGCGACGCGTTGTAGATCGTGCCGGTCGCGACGGTCGCGCGGATCGCCAGTTCGGGCGCATAGGCCGGCGCGTAGCCGGCTGCCGCGATCACGGCCGAGCCGCCTTGCGACTGGCCGACCAGCACGACCTCGTTCGCGAGGCCAGGCATGCCGCCGAGCACCGCGCGCACGCTGTCGAGCAGCGTGTAGCTGTTCGAACGGTTGTTGAGCTGCGGATTCGGGCCGGGCGTGCCGAGCCCCTGATAGTCGGTGGCGACCACCGCGAACCCTTGCTGAAGCCAGGCGTTCAGGTAGCGCACGTCGCGATACGAGCGGCCGAACCACGACGGCGCGCAGATGTCGGCCATCCCGAACGTGCCGTGCGCCCACGCGACGATCGGCCAGCCGCCGGCCGGCGGCGTGCCGCGCGGCACGAACAGCGCGCCCGACACAGCGATCGGCGCATGGCCGCCGACGCCTTCGGTCGACGCGTACAGGATGCGCAATTGTCGCGCAGCGCTCGCGAGCCCGACCGTCGCGGGCAGCGGCTCGGTGCGCAGCAGCACACCGGGCCTGGCCGGAATGTCGCGGTCCCACGTGTAGAACGCGGATACGCGGCCGTCGCCCTGCAACGGGTCGGGGGCCGGGACGCGGCCGGGCGAAGCCGCGAGCGAAACGACGGAAGAAGCGGCGAGCGTCGATACGAGCAGCGTGCGCGCGGCGACGCCGCGCAGGGAAAGAAGCGTCATGGTCGGATGGAGGTCGATGAGATCGGATGCGCCGGGCAATGCGGGCGCGGGACGACTGTGATGCAAGTTTCGAACCAGAAAGGTCGTTGCGTACGCAACGCGCGGCACGGCGGACGATCGGTCGATGCCGCGCGTATCGCACGCATGCACCGGGCTGCGTGTCGCGCAGCAATCCCGGCCGGCACGGTGTTGCTTCCGCAACAAAACGCGCATGCGCGGGCTGCACGGCGCAACCCTGGCATCGCGTGCCTGCGCCACGCCGGCCGGCCCTCGATACGCAAATCGCAGCGCTGGCACGATTGCTGCTGATCCGTTGACCGTGCGTCGCGGCGTGGCGACGCGAGCCCTTCCGTTCAACCGTTCAACCGATCAAGGAAACGCCCTCATGTCCGTCACCCAAGCCATCGACAGCGGCGAACTCGTGGCCTTCGTCGAGCGCGCCACGCGCGAATTCGCGCAAGCCGCGCGCGTGCTGAAGGAAACGCGCACGCTCAGCGCCACCAACACGTTCCAGGCATTCCAGCGCGTGCCGGGCACGGAGCTCGTCGTCGCGCTGTCCGCGCCCAGCCCGTGGGCCGCGTCGCAGGAGATCCAGCCGGTCGTCGTGACGCTCGACGGCGACGTGCTGCACGGCGACGCACGCGCCGGCGGCAACGGCCCGCGCTACGCAGGCGTATTTCGCGAGGCGCCGGAAGTCGACGTGGTGATTCACGTACACGGCCCGTATCTCGGCGCGTGGGCGAGCGCGCATCGTCCGCTGCCGATCCGTTATGCGCCGGCCGCGCGCTACACGCGGGCGCGTGAAATTCCCGTCTATGTCGATCGCCGCCCCGGCGAGCCGCGCTTCATCGTCGACACGATCCGGCGCGATCCCGACGTGCCGGCGATCATCGAGGCGAACGGCGGCGCGACGTTCTGGGGCAAGTCGATCCTCGACGTGTCGAAGTACATCCTGATCCTCGAGGAAGCCGCGTATTTCCAGGCGCTCGCGGAACCGCTCGGCGGCTCGCTCGAATTCGGGCCGGGCGCGCTCGAACAGCAATGGAAGATGACCGGCCTCGCATGACGCCGCGCGGCGGCCGGCGCAATCCGGCCGCCGTCATACCGATAGCTCGATGAATTGGTTCGTGGCCGGCGTGCGCCTTGCTATCGTCGAACCTTCCCCGTTCAACACGCCGGTCGTGCCATGGCCATCTTCAGCTTGCCGGACCCGACTTCGCACGCGATCACGATCCGTGCGAAGGCACTGACGTTCGACGATCCCAAATCGCGGGTGCTGCTCGAACGCATCCAGCTGGTCGCGCCGAGCGACGCGACGGTGCTCGTCACCGGCGAGAGCGGCACCGGCAAGGAGCTGATCGCGCGCCTCGTGCATTCGCTGAGCGAGCGTCACGACGGGCCGTTCGTCGCGGTGAATTGCGGCGCGTTTTCGGAAACGCTGATCGAAAGCGAACTGTTCGGCCACGAGCGCGGCGCGTTCACCGGCGCAATCAACAGCCAGCCCGGCTGGTTCGAATCCGCGAATCGCGGCACGCTGTTTCTCGACGAAGTGGGCGATCTGCCGCTGTCCGCGCAGGTCAAGCTGCTGCGCGTGCTGCAGGAGCGCGAGGTGACGCCGGTCGGGTCGCGCAAGACCGTGAAGATCGACGTGCGGCTCGTCGCGGCGACCAACGTGAATCTCGAAGCCGCGGTGCGCGCGGGCAATTTCCGCGAGGATCTGTACTACCGGCTCAACGTCGTGAAGCTGAGCCTGCTGCCGCTGCGCGAGCGGCCCGGCGACATCGCGCCGCTGATCGAACACTTCATCGATACCTATGCGAAGCGGCTGCGCGTCGCCGCGCCGACGCTGACCGACGCCGCGCGCAGCAGGCTGCATGCGCACGCGTGGCCCGGCAACATCCGCGAACTGGAGAACGTGATTCATCACGCGGTGCTGATCTGTGCAGGCGGCGCGATCGACGTCGGCGACCTGCAGTTCTCCGCGCTGTCGCTCGCCCCCGACCCGGCAGACGCACCGGCCCCGGCCGCCGCGCCGCCGCGTCGCGCGCGCGACGTGGCCGAGGCGACCGACGCGCTGCGCCGTGCGGTGATCGAGTTGCTGGATCTCGGCACGCCGGCGTTGTGGCAGCACATCGAGGACACCGTGTACCGCAGCGTGTTCGATTACAGCGAGCACAACCAGTTGCGGATGTCGCGCCTGCTCGACCAGTCGCGCAACATCGTGCGTGCCCGGCTCGCGCAACTCGGCATCCTGAAGCCGCGCGACGCAGGCGACGGCGACGCCGACGCGCGGCTGCGCCGTCAGGCGTGATCGCGCCAGCGCAGCGCGCGCCGCGCGATCCGCTCGCATGACGCGCTCATGCCGACGGCCAGCGCCGTCACGCCCAGCACGCACACCAGCAGCACGTCGGCACGCGCGCCGGCCTGCGCGTTCTGCATCAGACTACCGACGCCGGCGCCCGTGTTGAACAGCAACTCGCTGCTGGTCGCGGTGATCCACGCGAACGGCACGGCCTGCAGCACGCCCGCGAACAGGTCGGGCAACGCGCCGGGGATCAGCACGTCGCGCCACAGGCCGATGCGGGTCAGGCGATACGACTGCGCGAGCTCCACATAGCGCGGATCGACGCGGCGCAGCCCGTCGAAGCTGGCGGTGGTCATCGGATAGAACGCGGCGAGCGCGATGATGAACACCTTCGCGAATTCGCCGGTGCCGGCCCACAGGCTCAGCAGCGGAATCAGGCCGAGCAGCGGCACGTAGCGCAGCGCCTGGAACGCCGGCTCGCCGAGCTTGCGCGCGAGCGACGAACGCGCCATCGCCGCGCCGAATACGAGCCCGAATGCGACGCCGAACCCGAGCCCGAGCGTCGTGCGGCGCAGGCTCGCGCCGAGATCGGTCGCAAGTTCGCCGCTGCGCGCGAGTTCGAGCAGCGCGGCGCCGACCTGCTGCAGCGGCACGAACGCATATTGATGGGCCGCGTCGCCGGACGACGCGGCTTGCCACGCGGCCAGCAGCAGCGCCGGCACGACGAGGCCGCGCGCGCGGCGGCGCAGCGGGGCGAACGGGAAAGTACGGGTCACGAAGGTCATTCCGAAGCGATTCCGGTCGGGGTCAGCGCGCGGGCGTTTGCCAGCGCAACGCGTAGCGCTGCACGAGTGCGATCGAACGGTCGAGCGCGAAGCCGATCAGCCCGATGACCGCAACGTCGACGAGCACCACGTCGAGCCGCAGCATCTGCCGGGCGAGTTCCATCATCTGGCCGATGCCGCTGTCCGCACTGAGCAGCTCGACCGCGACGAGCGCGAGCCACGCACGCGCGAGCGCGATCCGTACGCCGGTCAGCAGCGGCGGCAGCGCGGCCGGCAGCAGCACGTCGCGCAGCAGCGCGAAGCGGCCGAGCCCGTAGTGGCGCGCCATCTCGACGAGATCGCGCGGCGCATCGTGCACGCCCGTGTATGCGGCCAGCGCGACCGGGAAGAACACGGCCTTGCCGACCACGACGAGCTTCAACGGCTCGTCGACGCCGATCAGCAGGATCAGCAGCGGAATCAGCGTGAGCGTCGGGAGTTGCCGCAGCAGGTCGAAGGTCGGCCGCAGGTAGTCGGAGAACAGCCGGCTGCGCGCGAGCAGGACGCCGAACGCGGCGCCGCCGGTCGCGCCGATCGCGAAACCGAGCGCAAGACGATGCAGCGTGATCGACAGGTTGTCCCGCAGTTCGCCGGTATCGAGCAGCGTGCGCAGCGTCGCCGCGAGGCGGCCGGGCGGCACGACGAGCTGCGGCGGGAACCAGCGCTGCGCGCTCGCGAGCCACCACAGCGCGGCGAATGCGACGGGCGTGATCCACCACAGCGCGTAGTCGCGGAGCCGCGCGACGCTCGGCAGGCGAACCGCCGCGCGCAGGCCGTTCGGCGCGAGGGCGCGCGTCGCCATCAGCGGCTCGCGACGCGCGGCGCGTCGGCGCGCCAGTAGCCGTCGAGGCCGAGCTGCTTGAGCGCGGTCGACACGAAGGTCGGCGCGAGCAGCGCGTTCACGTCGACCGGCGCGGACGTCAGTCCGGCCTGGCGGCTGTACGCGACGACGTCGCGGTAATGGCCGGTCAGCGCCGGCGTGAAGAGCGGCGTCCATTGCTCCTTCCACGGCGTCGCTTCGTCCGCGTACTCGCGGCGCACGACGCTTTCCGGCTGGCCGGACGCGCTCAGGATCTTCACGTACGCGTCGCGGTTCTGCGGTTGCGAGATCCAGTGCGCGGCGCGCACGTAGGCCGTCGCGACGAGCTGCGTGATGTCGGGGTAGCGCCGCACGAAATCGTCGGACGCCCACAGTTCCGCCCGCATCTTCCAGTCGTCGGGCGCGCGCTTGGTCGACCAGATGATCTTGCCCACGTTCTTGTCGACGAGCGAATACGCGTCGGACAGCGTGAAGAAGCCGTCGACGCGGCCGGCCGCGACCGCAGCCGCGCCGGCCTGCGGATCGAGGTTGTAGATCCTGAAGTCGGACAGCTTCAGCCCGTTCTCGGCGAGCAGCTTGCTGAACGGCACTTCCCACGGCCGGCCGCGATTGAGCGCGATGCGCTTGCCCTTGAGGTCGACGATCGACTTCGCGGTCGAGCCGGCCGGCACGACCAGATACGTATTGCTGCCGACGCCGCCCGGCACGATCAGGCGCGTGTGCGTGCCCGACGCGTTGACGACGACGGACGGCAGGTCGCCGTAGCCGGCGAAATCGATGCTGCCGTTCGTGAATGCCTCGTTGACGAGCGTGCCGACCGCGGCGGTCGACACCGGCACCCATTGCAGCGTCACGTGCCGCGCGGCGAGCGCTTTTTCGAGCGACTTGTCGGCGTCGATCAATGCGGAGGCGCCCGCGTATTGCGTCTTGCCGCCGCTCGAATACGCGACGACGGCAATCCGCACGACCTTGGGTGCGTCTTCCGCGTGCGCGGCCGGGGCGGTGAGCGACGCGGCGGCCAACGGCAGCGCGGCGAGCAGCGCGCGCAGCGGGCGGCGCAGCGAGGCAAGGCAGAGCGTGTGTTTCATGATGGTCCCGAACAGTGAACGGTAAAGGGGCTCACGCACGTTTTTGCAGCGAGGGCTGCAGCACGTCGGCGAGCGGGCGCGGATCGATCCAGTCGGCGACGTCGAAGTCGGCTTCCAGAAAGCCGTGGTCGAGCAGGAAGGTCTTGAACTCGTCGAGCGCGGCGACCGATTCGTCGTCGAGGTTGACGCCGAGGTGCCGGTGCAACTGGTTGCCGTATGCGGCGCGCACCCAGTCGATCGACGACGCGGTTTCGCCGGCCACGTAGTGCGCGGTTTCGTCGGGATGCGTGCCGGCCCATTCGCCGGCGGCGACCACGAGTTTCAGGAAGCCGGCGACGATGTCGGGATGGTTCGCTAGCACGTCCGCGTTGACGGTCAGCGGTCGCGGCGTGCCGTTGTTGTTGCGGATCGAGCGCTCCGGATGAAAGCCGATGTCGATCACGACGTGCGCGCCGATCAGTTGCGCGATTTCGAGGCCCGTCGAACCCTTCACGTAGATCGCGTCGACTTCGCCGCGCAGCAGCGCGCCGGCTTCGGCCGCATACAGCGCGCGGCTCGAGAAGCCGTGCGGCGACGCGAACAGGTTCGCCGCCCGCGCCGGCCCGACGGCTTGCAGCGTGCGGGCGCGCACGTCGACGCGTTCGACGTCGCCGAGCGTCAGCCCGTCGAGGCTCAGTGCGTTGACGAAGCCGCGCAGCGCCGATGCGCGAAAGATGTCGATGCGATCGTCGGGGCGGCTCGGAATCGCGATCCGGCGCCCGCGCAACGCCTTCACGGACCGGATACCCGACTCGGGGCGCGCGAGAATCAACTGCGACTCGTCGACCCACGACAGCCCGATCACGCGCGTATGCGCGTCGTTCGAGCGCGCCCACATCGCCGGGATGCTGCCGCCCTGGCGAAACGATTGCGCGAGCGTGTGATCGCTGATCGACGACACGTCGTGCCGCGTGGCGCCGCGCGGTGAACGGATCGCGACGCCGTCGGCCGACGTCTCGCCGTTGAGCCAGCCGAGATGCACGGCGATGCCGAGCGGCGTCGGCACCGGCGATCGGGCGTACCAGAACGTCTGCTGCTTGACCGATGACGAATCGGGCCTGTCTGTCATGTGTGAGATTCCCCTGTCTGGGTAAGCGTGGTCGAGGCGCGGTGTCGCCCGCGCGGGCCGTTCCACGTTGCAAGTTCCGGGCCAGTGAACGGAAGCGGCCGTATGGCCGGCGGCGCGGGCCTGGCGGGCGACGCGCGGCACGGTGGCCGGCGAGCGGGCTGTTGCGTGAGCAACAGTCGCGTCGGGCGCTGTTGCGCGCGCAGCACCGGTGCGGCGGATGCAGCAGCGGCGCGAGTGCGTGTCGCGACGGGTTCGGCGGCAATCGGCGCACGTGATTCGACCGCCGCCTACGCCCGGCCCGCAAGGCGCGGCGCGCGTTCATCGGCGCCGCCGCGCGCGGCGCGGCGAGCCCGCTGGCACACCGCGTGCTTTACAGCGCTGCATACGCGCGGCACGCCGGTGCCGCACGCAATCCGAACGGGCCGACAAGGAGAATCCCGATGGCTGTTGAATTTCTGTGGCGCCTGCCGATGCACGGCGACGGCCGGCGCGCACACGATCTGCATACGCGCGGCGAATGGAATCGCCAGCGCGCGTCGCGCGTCGCGCCGAAAGTCGACGACGACGCGTTCGGCTACATCGACTATCTGTCGCAGGTCGCGCGTGCGGCCGACATCGCCGGTTTCCACGGCGCGCTGATTCCGATCTTCCGTTTCACCGAGGAGCCGTGGGTCGTGGCGGCCGCGCTGGCGCGCGAGACGCGCCGGCTGCGCCTGCTGATCGCGCTGCAACCGCATTTCGTGCATCCGGTCTATGCGGCGCAAATGGCCGCGAGCCTGCAGCGAATCAGCCGCGGCCGCGTCGAGTGGAACATCGTCACCGGTGGCGGCGGCCCTGACCAGCGCGCGTACGGCGATTTCATCGATCACGACAGCCGCTATGCGCGTACCGACGAATTCCTCGATGTCGTGAAGGGCGTCGCGGCCGGCGCGCCGTTCACGTTCGACGGCCGCTTCTATCGCGTCGAGGCGGGCGGGCTGCTGCCGCCGCTGAGCGGCCAGAAGCCGCCGCGGATCTATCTGGCCGGCGCGAGCGACGCGGCGCTCGCGGTCGCCGCGAAGCACGGCGACGTGCACCTGAGCTGGGGCGAGCCGCTCGCGAAACAGAAGGAAGTGATCGATGCGGCCCGTCGCGCGCTCGACCGGCAGAACGCCGAGCGCGACCTGCGCTTCGGCATGCGCATCGACATCCTGGCGCGCGAGACCGAGGAGCAGGCGTGGGCCGAGCTGCGGCAGATGTTCGCGACGGTGGGCGACACGACGCGCAACGGATTCGGCGGGCGCGGCGAAGCGTCGGAGTCGGTCGGCGCGAAACGCCAGTTCGCCTTGCACCAGGGCAACACGCAACACTTCGACGACCTGATCGTCGGCCCGAACCTGTGGGCCGGGATGTCGCAGATTCGCGGCGGCCCCGGCTGCGTGATCGTCGGCAGCCACGAGCAGGTGGCCGAACGGCTCGCGGAATACGTCGAGATCGGCGTATCGACGTTCATCCTCGCGAGCAACCCGCATCTCGAAGAGGCGTACCGCGTGGGCGAGGAAGTGTTGCCGCTCGTCGACGGCGCGCTGAACGCGCGCGGCACGCAGGCGGCGCTGCGCGTGGCCGGTGCCTGAGCGCGGCGACCCGCCGCGACGCACCCATGACAACGACAAGGATACTCACCATGACGACACTCGCTGCGCAGGCCACGGCTTGCGACGCACTCTGGTACACGCGCTGCCCGGTGCCGACCGCGCTCGGCATCGCCGTACATCGCGGCTGGTTCGACGAGGAGTTCGGGCCGGACGGCATCGCGCTGCATTCGCTGCAGGAGACGGCCGACGCCGACAAGCGCGAATCGCACTTCGATCACAGCCTGCCGCACTCGTTCCGGCAGGGCGGCAACATTCCCGCGCTGTGGGCGCGGGCACGCGGCGCCGATACACGCGTGATCGGCCTGTCGTGGACCAACGAATTCCAGGCGATCGTCACGCTGCCCGAGCGCGGCATTCGCACCGCGCGCGACCTGCGCGGGCGGCGGCTCGGCTTGCCGCGCCATCCGATCAGCATCGACTTCTGGCGCGCGGCCGCGCTGAAGGGTTTCCTGAGCGCGCTCGAACTGGAAGGGCTCGGCCACGGCGACGCCGAATGGGTCGATCTGCCCGATACACACGAGCGCCGCACCGGGCCTGCATCGTTCACGCGCGGGCCGCACGAATACGGACTCGAAATCGCGGCGCTCGTGCGCGGTGACGTCGACGCGGTGTTCGTGAAGGGCGTGGCCGGGCTGGAAACCGTGCATCTGATCGACGCGCAGGTCGTCATCGATCTCGGCGCGCATCCCGATCCGCTGGTGCGGATCGGCAACGGCACGCCCCGCACGCTGACCGTCGATCGCGCGCTGATCGACGCGCGCCCCGATCTCGTGAGCCGCTTCCTGTCGGTCGTGGTCGGCGCGGGCGACTGGGCCGCGCGCCATCCGGCGGAGACGGTCGCCTATATCGGCCGCGAAACGCGCGCATCCGACGAGTGGGTGCGCTACGCGTATGGCGCGGACGTGCACCGCCATCTCGAGACCGGGCTCGCGCCGACGTCGATCGACGGGCTGGTCGCGTTCAAGGATTTTCTCGTCGAGTGGGGCTTTCTCGAACACGATTTCGACGCGCGCGCGTGGATCGATCCGGCGCCGTTCACGCAGATCGACCGGCACCGCCATGCGTGGGTCGCGTAGCGCGCCGCGGCGCGTCATTGCAAGGAGTCGAACATGACAGGGCTGACGATCGAATACGGCGTGCCGCCCGCACGCCGGCATGCGGCGCGGGTCGCGCCGCGCACGGTGAGCGTGACGGCGGCGACCCGGGCGCGACCGCCGTCGGTCGTACCGTCCGCGCAGGCGGACACGCGAGCGGCGCAGGCGAACGGATGGCGCGGCGCGGCCGCGATCGCGCTGGCTGTCGCAGCACTGCATGCGGGCGTTGCGCTGCTGGCCGCGCGCGTGCCTGCCGCACCGCCCGCGCAGCCGCCCCGGCCGTTGCCGATGACGGTCGAATTGACGCGGCCGCCCGAACCGCTGCCGCAGGCCGCGCATCCGCCGCCGCCGGTCGTGCCGCCGAAACCGCCGAAGCAGGCGCCGACCCCGCCGAAGCCGCGCGCGGCCGTCGCGCATCCGGCGCCGGCTGCCACGCCGCAGGCGACGCGCGAAGCCGCACCCGCGCCGGCAACGCCGGCAATCCCGGCCGTCGCCGCGCCCGCCGCCCCGGTTCAGGCACCTGCGCCCGCACCCGCCGCGCCGGTGCGCGAAACCGCGCCGATCGGCGACGCGGCGTACCTGCGCAACCCGGCGCCCGACTATCCGGCGTTCGCGCAGGACCAGGGCTGGGAAGGGCGCGTCGTGCTGCGCGTGCACGTGCTCGCGAACGGCAGGCCGGATTCGGTCGAGGTCCGCACGAGCAGCGGCCGCCGCATGCTCGACAGCGCGGCGGTGGCCGCCGTGAAGCGCTGGACCTTCGTGCCCGCGAAGCGCGGCGACGAAGCGGTCGACGGCTGGGTCAACGTGCCGATCGATTTCAAGCTGGGCTGACCCGCCGGGCCGCCCGCCACATTTTTCAAGGAACTCACATCATGAACGGTATTCCGACCACCTTCATCGTCCAGGGCGCGCTCTGGCTGCTCGTCGTCTTCTCCGTCGTCACATGGACGCTGATCGTCGTGAAGGCGATCCAGAGCCTGCGTTCGAGCGCGCGCAACCGGCGCTACGTCAGCGCATTCTGGGCCGCGAACAGCTTCCACGACGCGGCCGCGCTCGACGGCGCGAACAGCCCGGTGGGCCAGCTCGCCGCGACGGGCTTCGACGCGCTGCGGCGCGCCGACGAGAGCAGCGCGCACGATCTCGAACACAGCTGGAGCCGTCACGACCTGCTCGAACGCCATCTGCGCCAGCAGATCCACGACGCGCGCCGGCGCGAGGAAGCGGGGCTCGCGGTGCTCGCGTCGATCGGCAGCACCGCGCCGTTCGTCGGGCTGTTCGGTACGGTGTTCGGCATCATCCATGCGCTGACCGCGATCACGCACAGTGCGTCGGCGAGCATCGACGTCGTGGCCGGTCCGATCGGCGAAGCGCTCGTCGCGACCGGGATCGGCATCGCGGTCGCGGTGCCGGCCGTGCTCGCGTACAACTTCTTCGTGCGCCGCGTGAAGGCTGCGTCGGCCGATCTCGACGCGTTCGCGACCGACTTCGTCACGCTCGCGCAGAAGGCCGGCTTCCGCGTGCCGGCCGCCGCGCCCGCGGCCGCCCCGGCGCGCCGTTCCGACGACACCCGCCAGGAGGCGTTCGCATAATGGCCTTCTCGTCCTCCTCCGACAACGACGACGTGCTCAGCGAAATCAACATCACGCCGCTCGTCGACGTGATGCTCGTGCTGCTGGTCGCGTTCATCGTCACCGCGCCGCTGCTGAACAACGCGGTGCACGTGAATCTGCCGAACACCGTCGCCACCGCGCCGGCCGACCGCAAGCCGAACGTCACCGTGAGCGTCGACGGCAAGGGCGTCGTGTATCTCGACAAGCGCGCGGTCGCGCTCGACACGGTGCCGGCCGATCTGGCCGCGCTGAAGGCCGGCCGGCCCGACGTCGCGCTCGACCTGCAGGCCGACGAGCATGTGCCGTACGGCACCGTCGCGAAGCTGATGGCGGCGATCGAGCACGCGGGCATCACGCGACTGTCGGTGCTCACCGCGCCGCGCGGCTGATGCGCCCTTCACGACCCCTTTCTGCGAACGCATTCATGAGCACCACGGCTTCACACAACGTCCAGTCGATCTGGTACACGCGCTGTCCTGTGCCGACACCGCTCGGCATCGCCGCCCATCTCGGCTGGCTGGATCACGAATTCGCCGGCGACGGCATCACCGTGCGCGCGCTGCAGGAAAGCCAGCACGCGGCACTGCATCACGCGCACGTCGACCATTCGCTCGACAACGCGTTCCGCCAGGGCGGCAGCATTCCGGCGCTGTGGGCACGCGCGTCCGGCGCCGACACGCGCATGGTCGCGCTGACCTGGGTCGACGAGGCGCAGGCGATCGTCGCGTTGCCGGAAGCCGGCCTCGCGCGACCGAAGGATCTGCGCGGGCGCCGCATCGGCCTGCCGCGCCGCGACGGCGAGCGGATCGACATCTTCCGCGCGGCGGCGCTGCGCGGTTTCGTCAGCGCGTTGTCGCTCGACGGGCTCGGCCCCGGCGACGTCGACTGGGTCGACGTACCGGCCTCGAACCTGCGCGCGCCGGTGTCGACGCCCGCGACCCGCGACGCGGCATTCAGCCATCCGGCGAGCCTGTCGAGCCGGCGGCTCTATGCGGCCGAGGCCGCCGCGCTGGTGCGCGGCGACGTCGATGCGATCTACGTGAAAGGTTCGCTCGGGCTCGAAACCGCGCACCTGATCGGCGCGCAGCCGGTGATCGACATCGGCTTTCATCCCGATCCGCAGATCCGCATCAACAACGGCTCGCCGCGCCCGCTGACCGTCAATGCGTCGACGCTGGAGCGCCACCCCGATATCGTCAGCCGCTTTCTCGCACGCGTGACCGACGTCGAAGGGTGGGCGCGCGAGCACGAGCACGAAGTGGTCGGCTATCTCGGCCGCGAGACGGGCTCGGGCCACGACTGGCTGCGGCTCGCATACGGCGCGGACGTCCACCGGCGGCTGCGCACGGATCTCGACGAAGCGTCGATCGCCGCGCTCGACGATTTCAAGCGCTTCCTGGTCGACTGGCGGTTCCTGCCCGCCGACTTCGACGTGCGCGCATGGATCGACCGGCGCGCGCTCGACGGCATCGCGACGCTGTCGCGGTGAGCACGCCGGCACGCGTCGCCGACGCATGGCGGCGCGAGCGCTTCACCGGCGGCTTCATGCTGCTCGCGCTCGCGAGCGGCACGACGATCAGCATGGCGCAGCTCGCGACGACGCTGTATGCGCTGGCGCTCGGCGTCGACGACGCACGGCTCGGCATCATCGCCGCGATGGAGCCGCTCGGCATCGCGCTGATGACATTGCCGGCCGGGCTGCTGGTCGCGCGCTACGGTGCACGGCGCGTGTACTTCGCCGCGAGCATGGGGCCGATGCTGCTCAATCTCGTCGTGCCGTTCACCGGCGCATGGCCGCTGATCGCACTCACGCAGGGGCTGATCGGGCTGTGCATCCCGTTCCGGATCGTGTCGATCAACGGGGTGTTTCTCGCGCGTCTCGCGCAGATCGGCCTGGCCCGCGCGGGCTGGTATCGCGCGGCGATGTCGGTCGGAACGGGGATGGCGGGGCCGTGGCTGGCGAGCTGGCTGATCGGCACGCACGGTGCGGTCGCGACGTTCTGCGCGGCATCGGCGAGTTTCGCCGGCATGGCGTTGTTCAGCCGCGCGTTGCTCGGCGATGCACCGCCGCCGCCGCGTGGTGATCGAACCGGAACCGGCAGCCTGCGTACGTTGCTCGCGCTCGCGTGGCGCCGCGACATCCGCGAGCAACTCGTCGCGGAAGCGGTGAACAGCGCGACGCGCGCACTCGTCGGCACCTATACGGTCGTGCTCGCGATCCAGTCGCTCGGCCTCGCGCAGACGCATGCCGTCGCGCTGCTGACGTTGCAGGGCGTCGTCGCGGTGCTCGCGCTGTTCGGGCTCGGGCACGTCGCGCAGCGAATGACGGAACGCCGCTGCCATGCACTGAGCGTCGCGGGCGGCGTGGCCGGGCTGCTCGCGCTCGGCCTCGGGCGCGACGCATGGACCGTCGGCGCGGGTCTCGCCGCGCTGTGCGCCGGGTCGTCGCTGCTGCATCTCGTGAACATGCAGCATCTCGGCCGTCACCCGGCCGACAAGAGCCAGGTGTCGAGCCTCTACAACCTCGCGTCGATGACCGGCGCGTTCTGCGGTCCGCTGATCGGCAGCGCGCTCGCGCCACTCGTCGGGCTGCGGGCGGTGTTTCTGTGCTGGCTGCCCGTCGTCGTGCTGGGCGCGCTTGCACTGCGGTTCGCGCATGGACGTCGCGACGCGACGCAGCCGGCGCCTGCAAAGCTGTCCTGACGATTTCGGCATCGGCCGGTGTTGCGTGACCAGCAGTTCGACGTCGTTCACAGATGCGCATGCAGCAACACCGGCGCGGCATGCCCGCCGCAAGCCCCGTGCGACGGGCATGTCGACGCTGGCATCCGAATTGCATGAGAGAACCCGTGCGTCGCGCACGCACGTGCGTTCAACCGATAAAACAGGATGACTCATCGATGTTCAGGAAAAAACTAATCGTCACCGCGCTGGGGGGACTGTTGACGGGCGGCGCCGTATCGTTGCCCGCGTGGGCAGAGGACGGCGCGGCGACGGCGGGCGCGCCGGACGCGCAGCCGGCGCAACAGGCATCGAACGATGCCGCCGCGGCCGGGCCGAAGGCGGTGCGTGCCAACCGCGGCACGGCCGCACGCGAAACGAACCTCGGCACGGTGACCGTGACGGCGCGCCGGCGCAAGGAAAGCATCCAGGACGTACCGGTCGCGGTCACTGCGCTGAGCGGCGATGCGATCAGGAACAACGAACTGCGTGTGATCAACGACGTGACGAAGTACGTGCCGAATTTCACCGGGCAATCGACCGAAGGCCGTGAGCGGCCGCGCTGGTTCCTGCGCGGCGTGGGCAGCAACGATCCGTCGGACCTGTCGCTGAGCCCGATCGGCGTGTACTTCGACGACGTCTATATCAACAGCGTGTTCGGGCAGGGCTTTCCGCTGTTCGACCTCGATCACATCGAAGTGCTGCGCGGGCCGCAAGGCACGCTGTGGGGCAAGAATACGGTCGGCGGCGCGCTCAGCATCACGTCGCAGAAACCGACGTTCGACGTGAGCGGCTACGGAAAAATCGGGCTCGGCCAGTACAACAGCCGGCTCGCGGAAGCGGCGATCGGCGGGCCGATCGGCAAGAACGACGTGCTGGCCGCGCGCGTGTCGGTGTATCACGAGAATGCCGACAGCTTCTACACGAACACGGTGCAGCAAGGGCGCTTCGGCGGCTTCCACGACAACGCGGTGCGCTTCCAGGTGCTCGCCGTGCCGACGTCGGATACCGATTTCCTGTTCAACATCCACGGCCGCAACTATACGGGCGGCGGCAACGCATGGCACGCGGAAGGCGCGGGACGCGGCGGCACGAACCAGTTCGGCTTCGTCGGGTCGAGCGATCCGTATACGGTGTCGCTCAACGCGCCGTCGAGCGATCACATCTCGACGTGGGGTACGTCGCTGACCGCGCACTGGCGCATCAACCCGGCCGTATCGCTGACGTCGATCACCGCGTTCGAGGGGTTGCACCGCTGGTACCAGGACGACGAGGACTATTCGCCCGTCGATGCGGCGCGCTCGCACGATCGCCTGTCGAGCCGGCAGTTTTCGCAGGAATTCCGGCTCGAATCGCCGCAGAACGACCGGCTGAGCTGGATCGTCGGCACGCACCTGTTCACCGAGCAACTGGCCGAGCAGGGCGCCGGCGGCGGGCTGCCGGGCTCGCCGTCGCCCGCGTACTACCATCTGACCGACCTCACGCAGCATACGCAGAGCGCGGCGATCTTCGGCAGCGTCAAGTACCGGTTCACCGACCGCTTCAACGTGACGGGCGGGCTGCGTTACACGATCGAGCGCAAGACCATCAACCTGACCGGGCTGCAGGATACGGGCAACGTGACGTTCAGCAATCCGAACAGCTGGTGGTCGCCGGCGTCGGTATCGTCGCCGCTCGCGGTCAGCGCGCAACAGCACCAGACCAACACCTGGCGCGCGCCGACCTGGGACCTCACGCCCGAATATGCGCTCAGCAGCAATGTGCGCGCGTATTTCCGCTATGCGCGCGGCTTCCGCTCCGGCGGCTACAACGGCAACGCGTATACGCAGAGCACGGTGTCGACCGTGTCGCCGGAGTACCTGAGCGATTACGAAGTCGGTATCAAGAGCGAATGGTTCGACAAGCGGCTGATCGTCAACGCGAGCGTGTTCCACTACGACTATCGCGACATCCAGGTGTTCGCGTTGGCGCCGAACCCGTTCGGCGGGCCGCCGGTGTCGACGCTGTCGAATGCCGGGCAGGGGCGCGCGGACGGTTTCGAACTGGAGCTGAAGGCGCAGCCGGTCAACAGCCTGTACCTGTTCGCGAACCTCGGGATGCTGAACACGCGCTACACGGAATTCCGCAACGTGCCGACGGCCGTCGGCAACTCGTTCGCGCGTTCGCCGCACACGACGCTGAACGCGGGCGTCGACTATCGCGTGCCGGTGTCGTTCGGCACGCTGACGGCGGGCGGCGACGTGAACTACCGCAGCCGCGAGTACTTCAGCGCGACGCGGCAGACGATGCCGCAGCTCTGGCAGGGCGGCTATACGGTGCTGAACGCGCATGTGTCGTACACGACGCCGAACCAGAAGTACATCGTGACCGGCTACGTGACGAACCTGACGAACAAGGTCTACAAGAAACTAGATTTGTTGCCGTCGTTTGGCGCGTATCCGGTGCTGTATGGCGATCCGCGCACGGTCGGCATAACGTTGACGGCGAAGATCTGACGCACAACCGCGTGTGCGGCGCCGGCTGGCGAAACCAGCCGGCGCCAACGAGTTCGCGTAAGAAGGGGCGTTAGATCGTGCGCAAGTGGACGGATCCCTGTCGTGGATGACGTTGCCTGGCGTTGGCGGTGAACTTGGCGATGGGTGTCGTCGTGCCAGCTGCCGAGCCGTCGCGTCTGCGTGGGTCGGCAGTTGCGTGCTCGCGAAAATGCGATCGCGGGATTTGCACAGCGGCCGCGTCTGCTGCGCAATGTGTTATTCGTACGTGATGAACTGTGCCGACGACCATACCTTGCTGTCGTTGCGTTGCCGCCCGAACAAATAGACGGGGCGATAACCGAACGATGCGTTGTCGGGCGCCACGTCGATGCTGCCCGCGAGATCGACTGGCAGCGGCTTGTCCGTCAGCCGTTCGATCGCGACGAATAGCTCCGTGCCGCCGAGTGCGTGTGTCGCCGATTCACGCGCGAGCAACTCCGCGCCGCTGATTTCGAAGCGGAACACAGGGGCGTGCACGAACGGATTGCGCTCCAGCGGGTCGCCCACCTTCGCGAAGCTGTCGATCGTGCCCTCGACCACGATTGTCGCGGCGGCGAGATTGCCGACGTCGAGTTCGATGCTGTCAGCGTCGCCGTAGGTGTCGCTGCGAAACTCGATGTCGGTCGCGCCGGTGCGCCATGCCGACTCCTCGACATGCTCGAACCCGTTCGACCCGAAACGGTGAATCGTGCCGTTGACGATCCGGATCCGGCCGCGCCACGCGGCCCAGCGATAACGGTCGCGGATGCGCGCACCGCCCCAGCGGACCCGGACCAGCCGCTCCGCGTAGCCGAGTTCCGCGTGCAGGTTGCGTTCCCACAGCAAGCCGTCGTGATCATACGCGGCCACGTATTCCCAGCCCGACTGGCCGAGCAGCCGATAGTCGATCCGCGCCGGCCCTTCGTGCGCAAACGCGGCGCCTTGCCAGTGATCGCCGCAGCGCACCAGCAGCGTACTGTGCTCGCCAGTAGTCGCCCACGTGCGGCGCGCGCGTAGCGCTTCGCCGACGTGCTTTCGGTCGAGTACGGGCGCGAGCACGCCCGTCAACCCGCCATGCACGCCGAAGACTTGCACGCCTGGTGCGCCGCCGCCGGGCCGGCCGCGATGTTCGTCACCGCTGGCCGCGACGCCGAGCTGATAACCCCGTGCGATCACGTCCTGGTACAGCCAGCCGAAATGGCCCCACGACGATGCGATCTCGACGAGCCGCTCGAGCTCCGGATGATGCCAGTCGGGGATGTAACGACGACCGCCCACGTGCGGCATGACCAGATGTTGCGCGGCATTGTCCGCATACGCATCCCACAGTTCCTCGACGGGCCAGCGGCCGAGTTCGACCGCATGCCCCTTCATGTCTTCGTTCCAGACCAGCGTGCGGTTATGTTCGCCGCGCTTGTTGTACGGGAAATCCGGTTGCTCGTCGCCGAGGAACACCACGTTGTGGTCGCCCCCTGCGGTCGAGCTGCCGCACCATTCCTGCACCGGATACACGACGAACCGGCCCGGTTCGTTGAAGCGCTCGACCGCGTCGACGCCGAGCCGCCAGTTCTCGTCGGTGATCTGGAAGTCGTTCGCGGTATAGCCGAGCACGTCGATGCCGCCGATGTCGCGTGCGTAGCGCGCGTTATACTCGGGACTGTTGGTGCCGACCGTGTCATGTGCGTGTACATGAAGGTCAGCATACAGCGCGCGCGGCACGGGCAGCGACGCGTCGACCGTCAACCACGCTTCGGCCGCACGCACGTCCGGGTGCGCCGGTACGTCGGCGACGATGCGCAGCGTGCCCGCGTCGACCGGCAGGTCGTCCACCGCGCAACTCGCAAAGCCTGTATCGGGCAGCGCGTGTTCGCGCCGGTAAGCGATCTCGCCGCGGGCGTCGTACGCGACGACCCGGGCATGACCGCCGACATCGCGGCACGCGTTGCCCCAGCGGTCCTGCAGCGACAGCCGGAACGGTGCGTGCGTGCCGGGCTGCACGAAGCGCGGGCCGTTCAGCAGCACGTCGGACGGCGCACCGGCACGGATGTCGATCGACACGTCGCCGGGCACGGCGACGAAGCGCGACGTGCCGAGCGGATCGACGTAGAGCCGGAATCGGAAGTTGTCTTCGACGAAGGTCTGCACGCGCGTGCCGGGGCCGCGGCGGCGGTCGCCGAGGCGGATCACGATCCGGTCGCCCGCATTCACGTAGCCGTCGACGATGTCGACGATCACGGCCTTCTGGAACGGCCGCTCATGTCCCTTCTGGTCGAAGCGCACGTTCAGCGCCTGCACGGTGGCCGGGCTCTGGCCCGGCACGAGCGGCGCCGCGTGGTACTCGGCGCTGATGTAGTTCGCGGCGCTCGGGTCGCTCGTCTGGAACAGCGCCCAGTCGGAATAGAACTTGAAGGTCGCCTTCAGCCAGCCGCCGTCGGCGATGCCGGACGAGCCGACTTCGTAGTCGAGCACGATCTCGCTCCACTCGCCGGCTTCGAGGCGCGTGACGTTGCATTGCACGCGTCCGGCGAACGGCAGGCGCTTGTGGCGCTCGTACAGGCCTTGGGGCGCGACGTGCGGGCCGAGGCGGTCGCGCAGCGCGGCGGCGCGCGCGTCGACGGTATCGATGGCGTCGTTGGATGCGTTCATGGGGAATTCGAGGAGATGTCGATGGGAGACCGAGCGCTTCAGTGCGCGAACGGCCAGGGCGCGCTCGCGTCCCAGACGGGAATGCCCATGTACGCGTACCACGGAGCGATCACGCAGAGGCCGTAGACGATCGCGATCAGCACCGACACCGCGCCGACCTTCGCATAGTCGGCCGTCGAGAACGCGCCGCTGCTGTACGCGATGACGCCGGCGGTGATTTGCGTCGGCAGCAGATACGCGAAGCTGTCGGTATCGCTGACGAGCATCGTGAACGCGACCGGATGCAGCCCGAGGCGCGGCGCGAGTGCGAGCGCGATCGGCGCGATCATCGTGACGGCCGCGACGTTGGACAGCATGCCGATGCGGATCAGGTGCGTGCCGAGCATCACGATCGCGATCGCGAGCCACCAGCCGTGTCCGCGTGCGGCGACATAGACGTGATCGGCGGCCCAGTTCGCGAGCCCCGATGCACTGATCGCCGACGACAGCGACAACGCGCCGGCGAGCAGGAACAGCGTGCCCCAGATCGTGCGCTGTTCGACCTCGGCCCAGCCGAAGCGCAGCACGCCGGGCGCGAACAACAGCGCCAGCGCGATCAGCGCGACGATTTCCGACGGCAGGTGATGCAGCGGCTCGGTGGCCCACAACACGGCGACGGCCGCGAACAGTGCGAGTACGGTCCAGTCGTTGCGTGCCGCGCGCGGCTGCGCGCCGCGCATCGCCGCGATCGCGCAGGGGCCGCCGGGAATCGCGATGGCGCGCGAGCGGAAATGGAACTGCACCCACGCTTGCGTGATCGCGAACATCCCGAGGTACGGCCACTGCAGCTTCAGCCACGTCAGGTACGAGATCCGGATGCCGAGCTGCTTCTCGAGCAGGCCCGACACGACCATGTTCGGCAGATGGGCGGTCAGGATGCACATGCCGCTGATCATCGCGCCGTACACGAGCGTCTGGATCACGATCGCCTTGCGCGCGGCGCGCTCGCGCGGCGTTTCGCCGAACAGCCGGACGATGCCGTTCGTGACCGGCAGCAGCGTCGCGGCGCGTGCGTTCGCGGCCGGCACGACGAGCGCCATCACGCAGTTCACCGCGAACATCGCCCAGATCACGCCGTTGGCCGTGCGCACCTTCAGCCGGTCAAGCAGCAGCAGCGCGATGCGGCGATCGAGCCCGCTCGCCTGCATGATCGCCGAGAACAGGAACGCGGCGAGACACAGGAACACGACCGGCGCGGCGAAGCCGCTGGCCGCCTTCGGAAACGACGGGCTCGCGTGCGACAGCACAAGCAGCATCGGCAGCAGGATGCCGCTCACGCCGACGGGAATCGCCTCGGTGATCCATACGATCGCGACCCACGCGACGACGGCGAGCGTCGCCTTGCCTTCGGCGGACAGATGCGCAGGCGCAGGCAGCCACCATGCGATCGCGAAGAACGCCAGCCATGAGGCGGCGAAGCCGATTGCGGCACGCCACTGTGCGCCGCGCGAGCGGCCCGTCGCGTGCGGATCGGTGCGCGGCGCCGTGGTCGGTTCGGCCCGCGTCGGCCGGCTGGCCTGCGCGCCGTCGAGCGGCGGCGTGCCGATTGCGTTGTCAGTCACTGATATGCTCCCCGTGCGTCGGGCCCCTTGAAACTGAAGCGGCAGCCCCGATCGTGTGTCGAGATGTCATAATACGTATTAATACAAGTTGAGCGATCCAATTGCTTTTCATATCGATATCGGGGATCGCGCATAGCGCGAGCCGAGCACGGAGAGGAACATTCGATGACGCTGGTGCGTGACGACGCGACGTCGCTTTACGAGCAGATCGCGACGACGCTGCGCGACGAAATTGAACGCGGCGTGTACGAGCCGACCGGCAAGCTGCCGTCCGAGGCCCAGTTGAGCGAGCGCTTTCAGGTGAGCCGCGTGACCGTCAGGCTCGCGCTCGACCGCCTGGCCGATGCGCGCATCGTCGAGCGCAAGCAGGGCAAGGGGACGTTCGCCGCGAAGCAGCGCCTGCGGCATCGGCTCGACGTGCTGCGCGGGCTCCACGATTCGATCGCCGGGCAGGGCGCACGCGCGCGAATGGAATTGCTGCGAATGGAAACATGTGACGTACCGCCGGGCTTGCAGCAAGTATTCGCGGCCGACGTCACGCGCTGCATTTATCTCGAACGCCTGCACTGGGTCGACGACGAGCCGATCGCGCTCGCGCAGACCTGTCTGTTGCCTGAGGCACGTGACGTCGCTTATGCGCAGGCCGATAGCATGCCGACTTACGAACTGCTGGAGCAGTTGCTCGGCTGGCGCATTGCCGACGCCGACATGTCGGTGACGGCCGTGGCCGCGCCGGACGATATCGCCGCCCTGCTAAAGACCGGCAAGCAGGAGCCGTTGCTGGTGTTGCGGCGTACGTCTCGTCTGGCTGACGGCCGCACGTGCGAGTCCACGCTGTTTCATATTCGGCCGGAGCGCTTCGACCTGGTCGTGCGAAGCGGTGTCGAAGCGCGATTTGTCGCCTGCGGCGCGCCTTCCGTCGTGGATCATGGCGATGGCGCCGCGCAGTAAAGCGATTGGACAGTTCATTCAGACGCCTGGGAAATCCCGTCCCGATTCAGCTTTCCAATTGATTCTTCCGTGGAATTTCGTCGTTCCGCCATGTCGGCGGCACGGCTCGTGTCGAATGCCGGCCTGACGCATCATGGCAGCAGCACGCTGCCGGTCGGCAATCACCCGGTTCATCGACGGCGTCATGCACGGAGCGAAGTTATCTGGCTCCCCTCAGGCAGCGCTGAATACGCGATATAGAAAGCTCGAATACTTGGTTGGGCCCGTGCGAATGCTTCGCTAGTATCCGACGCTCCCATCGGAGCCGGAACCGGAAGGATCCGGCTGCGCCGCCCATTGCGGCATTTCGCGACTTCCCAACTGCCGACATGTCTTCCCACTCGATTCCCGACGGCATCACGCGCCGGCTGGCCGCCGCGATCGCGTGCGCCGAGCCCGCGCGTGACCCATCCGCCATCGCAGCCGCGCGGCGCGGCCTGCTCGATTTCCTTGCCGCCGCGTTCGCCGGCGCGCGCGACAGCGGTTACCGCAAGCTGCTGGCGGTGTGCGGCCGCGATTCGGCCGGGGCGGCAGCGGTCATCGGTCGCGCGACTCCGGCGTCGCCGCACGATGCGGCGCTGCTCAACGGCTATGCGGGCCACGCGCTCGACTACGACGACGTGCACAGCAGCGTGCGCGGCCATCCGGGCACCGTGCTGCTGCCGGCGCTGCTCGCGCTCGCGCAGGTGCGCGCACGCAGCGCGCTGGACCTGCTCGACGCATACGTCGTCGGCGTCGAGACGATGGCGCGGGTCGGTCTCGCGCTCGGCAGCCGCCACTACGAACTCGGCTTCCACAACACCGCGACACTCGGCACGCTCGGCGCGGCCGCCGCCGCGGCACGTCTGCTCGGGCTCGATGCGGCGGCCACCGACAACGCACTCGGCATGGCCGCGACGCAATCGGCCGGGCTGCGGCTGCAGTTCGGCAGCGAGGTCAAGCCGTTGCACGCGGGCCTGGCGGCGCGCGCGGGCCTGTTCGCCGCCGAACTCGCGGAGGCGGGACTGGCCGGCGCACCGGGCGCACTCGACGGCCCGGAAGGATTCTTCGCCGTGTTCGGCGGCGGCGCGGCGCAGCCGGCGCGCGTGCTGGCCGACTGGGGCGCGCCGTGGCAGATCGTGACGCCCGGCCTGTACTTCAAGCCGTGGCCGTGCTGCACGGCAACCCATTACGCGGTACAGGCCGCGCTCGATCTGCGCGCTCGCCACCGCATCGCGCCGGCGGACATCGATGGCATCGCGGTCACCTTCCCGCCAGGCGGCGACACGCCGCTGTCGAACCGGCTGCCGGCAACCGGCCTCGAAGCACGCTTCAGCGTGGAATACGCGGTGGCCGCCGCGCTGACGGACGGGCCGCCCGGTGTCGCGACGTTCGCCGACGTGCCCGTGCGCGACGACCTGATCGCGCTCGCCGCGCGCGTGTCGCGGCGCCACGATGCCGCGGCGCCGCGCGCGTCGACCGATCCCGCGACGCGCTTCTCGGTCGTCGAGATCGCGCTTCGCGGCGGCGACACGCTGCAGCAGCGCACCGAACGCCTCGCCGGCACCAACGATCTCGCCGCGAAGTTCGCGGATGCAACCGCCCACGATCCCGCGCTCGCGTTCGTGCCGGAACTGATCGACACGATGCGAAGCACGGCCGATCTCGCACGCCTTTTCCACACCTTTACGTCGCTTCAATCATGAGCACCGATCGCAGCACACCTTCCCGCCGCCAGATGCGCCTGGGGCTGTTCCTCCAGGGCGCCGGGCACCACGTCGCCGGCTGGCGCCACCCCGACGCCGAATCCGGCAGCGAGAATTTCGACCTGCTGCGCCGCGTCGTGCAGACCGCCGAGCGTGCGAAGTTCGACATGGTCTTCCTCGCCGACGGCCTGACGAGCGGCCCGGACGCGCACCCGTCGATGGCAATGCGCTTCGAGCCGCTGAGCCTGCTGTCCGCGCTCGCGATGCATACGCGGCACATCGGCCTCGCGGCGACCGCGTCGACGACGTACAGCGAGCCGTACCACATCGCACGCGTGTTCGCATCGCTCGACCACCTGAGCGGCGGGCGCGCGGCATGGAACGTCGTGACGACCTCGTACGACCGCACCGCCGCGAACTTCACGCGCGGCAACCATCCCGATCACGCGCAGCGCTACGAGATGGCCGGCGAATTCGTCGACGTCGTGAAAGGGCTGTGGGACAGCTGGGACGACGACGCGGTCGTCAGGGACAAGGCGCGCGGCGTATATTTCGACCCGGCGAAGGTGCACGTGCTCGATCACGCAGGACGCTTCTTCAACGTGAAGGGGCCGCTGAACGCGTCGCGCCCGCCGCAGGGCCATCCGGTCGTGATTCAGGCCGGCTCGTCGGGCCCCGGTCAGGCGCTTGCCGCGCGCACCGCTGAAGTGGTGTTCACCGCGCAGCAGACGCTCGAGGAAGCACAGGCGTTCTATCGCGACCTGAAGGGGCGGCTCGCGGCATACGGCCGCGCGGAGGACGCACTGGCCGTGATGCCGGGCGTATTTCCGGTGATCGGCCGCACCGAGCAGGAGGCCAAGGACAAGTATGCGCAGCTCCAGCAATGGACGGACACGTCGGGCGCGCTGACGCTGCTGTCCGACCGTCTCGGCCACGACGTGTCGAAGTATCCGCTCGACGGCCCGCTGCCCGACCTGCCCGAATCCGATCAGTTGAAGAGCCGCGCGAAGCTGCTGACCGATCTCGCACGCCGCGAGAACCTCACGCTGCGCGAACTCTACTATCTCGTCGCCGGCGCGCGCGGGCACCGGATCGTGTGGGGCACGCCGACGCAGGTCGCGGACGCGCTGGAGGAATGGTTCGAGGGTGGCGCCGCGGACGGCTTCAACATCATGCCGCCCTACTTCCCGGGCGGACTCGACGATTTCGTCGAGCATGTCGTGCCGGAGCTGCAACGGCGCGGCTTGTTCCGCACCGAATACGAGGGCACGACGCTGCGCGACCATCTCGGGCTCGCGCGCCCGCCGAGCCGCTACGCAGCGCGTTGACTCAGACCGCGAAGCGCGTCAGGTCGAGTGCGATCGGCGCGCTGTCGCGGCTGGCGTGCGGGCCGCCGGCCGGGCCGAGCGCATGCGCGAGGAAAGCCCGCGTGCGCGTGCTTTGCGGCGCCCGGAACAGTTGCGTGGCCGGCCCGTGCTCGACGATCACGCCCGCCTCGGTGAAGTAGACGACGTCGCTGATTTCCTCGGCGAACCGCATCTCGTGCGTGACGAGCACGCAGGTCATGCCGTCGCGCACGAGATCCCGGATCACCGCCAGCACGTCACCGACGGTTTCCGGATCCAGCGCGGACGTCACCTCGTCGAACAGGATCAGGTCGGGCTGCATCGCGAGCGCGCGAGCGATCGCGACGCGCTGTTGCTGGCCGCCCGACAGCTCGCCGGGGTACGCATGCGCCTTGTCGCCGAGGCGCACGCGTTCGAGCAGCGCGTGCGCGGTGCGCACGGCTTCGGTGCGATCGCGGCCGAGAATCCTGACCGGCGCGGCGACGAGGTTGTCGAGCACGCTCAGGTGCGGAAACAGGTTGTACTGCTGGAACACGAAGCCGACGCGCTTGCGCAGCGCGATTTCGTCGCGCTCCGATGCGAGCCGGTCGACGCGCGTGCCGTCGACGTCGATCAGGCCGCGCTGCGGCCGCAACAGCCCCGTGATGCAACGCAGGATCGTCGATTTGCCGGAGCCGGACGGACCGATGATCGACACGGCCTGGCCGCGGTGCACGTCGAGATCGATACCGCGCAGCACGGGCGTCGTGCCGTAGGACAGATGCACGTCGCGCAGGCGGACGAGCGGCTCGTCCGCGCCGCGCGGAGTTTCAGTGGAATGCATGACGTCGTTCGAGAAGGCGGGTGAAACGGGCAATCGGGTAGCAGTACGCGAAAAACAGGCCGAGTACCGTGAAATAGACGACGACGGTGAAGTCGGCGCGCGCGACGGTATTGCTCGCGACCTGCGCGGTGTCGAGCAGGTCGTGCACGCCGACGAGCGACGCGAGCGCGGTGGCCATCGTGATGCTCGCGTACAGGTTCATCCACGGCGGCAGCATGCGGCGCACGCATTGCGGCAGGATGATCCAGCGGAACACCTGCACGCGGCTGAACGCGAGCGAGCGTGCGGCGTCCCACTGCGCATGCGGAATCGACTGGATCGCGCCGCGGAAGATTTCCGCGAAGTTCGCGCTCGCCGGCAGCGCGAGGCCGAGCGTCACCTTGAACCAGTCCGGAAACGGCAGCGACGCATGGCCGAACCTGATTTCGAACGGGAATACATAGGTCGAGAAATAGATCAGCACGAGCAGCGGTGCATTGCGGAACACCTGCACGTAGGCGCGCGCCGCAACGCGTGCGATGCCGAGCCGCGACAGCGTCAACGGGCCGAGCACGAGGCCGGCGAGCGTGCCGAGCGCGATCGCCAGCGCGCTGATGCCGATGTTGACGAGCATCGCGTTGCCGAGCGCGGGCAGCCACGTGACGAGCGCGACGAGCGTCGGGTGGCGGCGACCGGCAACGGCCAGCGCGACGACGGCCAGCGCGGCCAGTGTTGCCGCGACCGCGGGCCAGCGCACGAGGCGCGCGGGCGAAGCGAGCGAGTCAATGGCCATAGCCGGGTATCCTCAAGCGGTGTTCGAGCCAGCGTCCCGCGAGGTTGACCGTGAACGTGAGCGCGCCGAAGAAGAGCAGGATCAGGATCATCAGCTCGAGCACGTTGTCGCGCTGCGTCCAGATCATGATCGACGCATAGGTGACGTCGCCGACCGCGATCGCCGACGCGACCGTCGTCATCTTCACGAGGTCGACCAGGTTGTTGACGAGCGCCGGTAGCGCGAAGCGCACCGCGAGCGGCAGCTGCACGTGCCAGAGCCGCTGGCGGCGGCTGTAGCCGAGCGACTGTGCGGCTTCCAGCGTGGCGCGCGGCACCGCTTCGAGGCCGGCGCGCAGCGCTTCCGCATGGAACGCGCCCTTGTGCAGCGAGATCACGATCACGCTCCAGATGAACGGCGTCAGCGGATTGCCGCCCAGATCGCGCAGTGCGGCGCTGATCAGCATGTTGAAGACGAGGAATGCGCAGAACAACTGGACGAGCGTCGGTGTGTTGCGGGTGACTTCGACGAATGCGCGCGCAGGTCGCGCCAGTGCCGCGCTGGGCGACACCAGCAACGCGGCGAGCGCGACACCGCAGGCGAGGCTGCCGAGCGCGGTCGCGATCGACAGTTCGAGCGTCACGCCCATCCCGTGCACGAACGACGCGCGTTCGTCCGGGGCCAGCACGAAGCTGTAATCGAGGCCGAGCTTGCGGAGCGCGTCGACGGCGGCGGCTGCCGTCATGTGCGCTGTGCCTTGAGCTTCGCGTGCAGGTCGAGCACGCCTTGCGACGGCGTCATGCCGTTCCTGCGCTCGACGTCGAGCAGCCAGCCGCTGCGATGCCAGTCCTGGACGATCCGGTCGAGCGCGCTCTGCGTATCGGTCTCGCCCTTGCGGACCCAGATCACCGCCGGCGACGGAATCAGGTCGGTCGGCAGCGGCGTCGCATAGTCCTTCCAGTCCGGATTGCGCGCGACGAGCATGCGCAACGTCGGCGCGACGTGCACGGCGGCCACGCAGTTGTTGCCGCGAAGCGCGAGCAGCGATTCGGGCTGGCCGCGGAACGCCTTCACCTGCGCGCCGTATTCCGTCGCGAGCGGCTTCGTGTAGTTGCTGCCCTGCGACACGCAGACCGGCTTGCCGCGCACGTCGGCCCAGGTCTTGATGCCGCTGTCCTTGCGCGCGATCAGTGCGCCGCCGATGAACTCGAACGGCGTCGGCGCATACGACAGTATTTCCGCGCGCTCCGTCGTCAGCTCCATGTTGGCGATCAGTGCGTCGACCTTGCCCTGCTGCAGGAACTGCACGCGGTTCGACGGCTGCACCGGTGTCAGCTCGACGTCGACGCCGAGCCGTTTCGCGACGTCGTTCGCCAGATCGACGTTGAAGCCGACCGGCTTTTGCGTCGCGGGATCGAGCGAGCCGAACGGCGGCCCCGACAGGATCACGCCGATCGCGATCTTGTGACGTTGATGGATGCGGTCGAGCGTGCTGTCCGCGCGAGCAACACCGGAAAAAGCGGCAAGAAGGGCGGCGACGAGCAGCGCATGGCCCGACGTAGTGCGAAACGATCTGCTGAACATGGGAAAGAGGGACGTTGTTTGGGTGAAGCGGGGCGGCGCGTCGCGCGCCCGGTTGTCGGGAGCGTGTATTTTCTGGATGCGGTACGCATCCAAGAACCAAGAAATTCTCATACCGTTATCTGGTCCTCCGATTTACGCAGAGGAACACGACGCTCCCGCGGCCGGAATGGCGATGTGGCGGAGGGCTTTCACCAGCATGGGCGGCGACGATCTTCGTGAATCAGTGGTCCGCTCCTGCTACGCGGCCCGGCGTTGCGAGGCTGGAGGCGCGCGCCGTTCTGCCCTCGCGATCGTCCGATCATCCCGACGGTTGTCCAAATTACCTTTGGATCTGGATTTCATATTTTTTATTCTTTTTATGAATTTCACGGTTCTGTCATATTGCTGGGCACCGCCTTTAATCGGACGAGAAAAATGTCAAAGACCACCATCGTCGCGACGATCGGGCCCGTGTCGAATACCGCTGAAACGCCGCTTGCGCTGCACCGTGCGGCGATCTCGCGCGACTACCTGCTGTTCGCGCGGGCCGGTGCGCCGTTGTACGAGCGCGCAATGGCCGCATTCATCGGCGTCCATCGCGCGGTCGTGCTGGCGAAGACGCTTGTCCTCGCGTGACGGGATCCCAACCGATGCAGACCGTCCTGACCGCGCTGGTTCCGATTTTCGTGCTGATCCTGACGGGATTCGTGCTGCGGCAGCGCCGCCTGCTGCCGGACGCATTCTGGCTGCCATGTGAAACGCTGAACTACTACTACATGTTTCCCGCGCTGATGTTCGGCCAGGTCGCGAAAGCCAATCTGACGCAGTTTCCGGTGCGGCCGATCGCGGCCGCGATCCTCGGCGCGGTGGCCGCGAGCGCGGCGCTGCTGTATGCGTGGCGAGCGTGGAGCCGGCAGCCGGGGGCGGTGTTTTCGTCGGTGATCCAGGGCGCGTTGCGGCCCAACACGTATGTGGGCGTCGCGGCGGCCGCCGCGCTGTACGGCAGCGTCGGTCTCACGCTCACGTCGATCAGCATCGCGGTCGCGATTCCGCTGCTGAACGTCGCGTCGATCATCGTGCTGATGCAGCACGGCCGCGGCGGCGCGCTGCTGAGAAACCCGGTCATCATGTCGGTCGTGCTCGGCGCCGCGTTCAACCTCAGCGGGCTGCGTTTGCCGGACGTGGTGGCAAGCGTGCTGTCGATTCTCGGCGCGGCGTCGCTGCCGCTCGGCCTGCTCGCGGTGGGCGCGGGCCTCGACGTGAAAGCCGCGAAGGCAGCGCGCGGGCCAGTATTCCAGTCGTCGGTGATCAAGTTGCTGCTCGTGCCGCTCTTGACCTTCTGGATCGGTTTCAGCCTCGGCATCCGGGGGCCGGCACTCACGACGATCGTGCTGTTCAATGCGCTGCCGTGCACGCCGTCCGCCTACATCATGGCGAAGCTGCTCGGCGGCGATCACCGTTTGTCCGCCGGCATCATCACGGTGCAGACGGTACTTGCGGCCGTCACGATGCCGCTGGTGCTGCTCATGTTCCACGGTTGAACCGGATCGCGCGACCGGGCGTGGCGACGCGCGGAAGGCCGGCAGCGCGCGGCGGACGGCCTTTCAAGCGCCGACATCCGCACGCATCGGACCGCACGCTGCGCGACGCACACGGGATTCGTTATCTGCGCACGACAGCGAAGCATCACAGCAATCGGTATTTTGCGCGCGCTCGAGGTTGACTAAGATCAAACCCTCGAGCGGACGCCCGTATCGCCAACCGGTCCGCCCACGCCCAAATCATGGACAACCGCACAGATTCTCCCCCGCTCATTGCGCTGCCGGAAAGCGAGCAGCGCCCCCTTTCGGTGCGCGCGAAAGCGCTCGTGTTCGCCGATCCCGCGTCGCGTGCGGTACTGCGCTTCGTCGAGCAGATCGGGCCCAGCGTCGCGCCCGCGCTGATTCTCGGCGAAACGGGCACCGGCAAGGAACTGGTCGCCCGCCATATCCACCATGTCAGCGGCCGCACGGGTGCGTTCATCGCGGTCAACTGCGGCGCGATCAACCCGCAGCTCGCGGAGAGCGAACTGTTCGGCCACGAGGCCGGTGCATTCACGGGCGCGCAGGGTCGCCGCATCGGCTATTTCGAGGAAGCGCACGGCGGCACGATCTTTCTCGACGAGATCGGCGATCTCGCGCCGCCGCTGCAGGCGAAGCTGCTGCGCGTGCTCCAGGAAGGCGAAGTGACGCGCGTCGGCGCAACGCGTGCGCGGCCGGTCGACGTGCGCGTCGTCGCGGCCACCAACGTCGATCTCGAACAGGCCGTGCTGGCCGGCAATTTCCGGATGGACCTGTTCTACCGGATCAATCTCGCCCGCGTGCGCCTGCCGCCGCTGCGCGAGCGGCCGCAGGACATCCTGCCGCTCGCCGAGCATTTCCGCGGGCGCTATTGCGCGCAACTGAAGCGGCCGCAGCCGATGCTGTCCGAGGGCACGGTCCAGGCGCTGCATGCGTACCCGTGGCCCGGCAATATCCGCGAGCTGGAAAACGTCATGCATCTCGCGCTGCTCGTGTCGAACGGCAACCTGATCCGCCCGGAGCACCTGAAGTTCTCGGAGGCGCTCGCCGGCTATGCGCGCGCGGACGACGCGGCGGCGCTGCCGCAGGACGACATCCGCGCGGGCGTGCGTCGCCTGTTTCGCGCGCCCGGCGAAAGCCTGTTGCGCGACATCGAGGAACTGGTCGTGTGCGAGGCGTTCGAGCACTGCCGGTTCAGCCAGGTGCGCACCGCGGCGCTGCTCGGCGTCACGCGCAATACGATGCGTACGCTGCTCGCGCGTTACGGGCTGCTGAACGAGCCGCGCGCGGAATCGGCGTTCGACGACTGACCGGCCGGCGCTCCAGCGGCCGGCGAACCGGCGCTCCGGCGGCCCCGCAGCCCCGCAGCCCCGCGTCGCGGCGGTGCTCCAGCCGGTTACGGCACGCTCGTGCGCGCCAGGCGCGTGCGGACGCGCGGCAAGACATCCTCGCCCACGCGTGCCGCTTCCTCGAGGTTCGGATACGACGACAGCAGGAACGTCTCGATGCCGAGCGCGCGGTATTCGTGAATGCGCGCGGCGACCTGGTCGTAGCTGCCGACGATCGCGGTGCCCGCGCCGCCGCGGATCAGGCCGACGCCGGCCCACAGGTTCGGATACACCTCCAGCTCGCGCAACGAGCGCAGCGCGCCGCGGCTGAGCGCGGTCTGCCGCTGCTGGCCGACCGATTCGTACGCGGCCAGCTTGCGCTGCGCGTCGACATAGGTCTGGTCGGAAATCTCGCTGAGCAATTCATCGGCGCGCGCCCACGCGGCGCGTTCGGTCGCGCGGGCGATCACGTGCACGCGCAGCCCGAAGCGCAACCGGCGGCCGTGCATCGCGGCCAGCGCGCGCAGCCGCGCGAGCCGCTCGCGCACGGCGTCGGGCGGCTCGCCCCACAGCAGGTACGTATCGGCCTGGCTCGCGGCCACCTGCTCGGCGAGCGTCGACGCGCCGCCGAGATAGAGCGCGGGCGGGGTCGCGAGCGGCACGCCGGCATGCGCGGGGCTCAGCGTGTAATAGCGGCCGGCGACGGAATGGCCGCCGCCTTGCCACAGACGCCGCAGCACCCGCAGGTATTCGGACGTGCGCTGGTAGCGCGCGTCGTGATCGAGAAAATCGCCGAGCGCGCGCTGCTCGTAGGCGCTCGAGCCGTTCACCGCGAACAGGCGCAGGCGCGCGCCGCTCATGTGCTGCAGGGTCGCGGCCTTGCGCGCGATCTGTTCGGGCTGCTCGAGCCCGGGCCGGAACGTGACGATCAACGCGATGCGCTGCGTCGCGCGCGCGAGCTGCGCGCTGACGAGCCAGGGATCCTCGAAGCCCGCGGCCATCGGCAGCAGTAGGCTGTCGAAGCCCGCAGCCTCGGCCGCGCGGGCGACGCCGCGCAGGTATTCGGGCGTCGCCGGCCGATAGTCCTGCATGAAGGTCGGCGGGCGCGGCAGCCCGCTGTTGGCCAGATGCGGCCCGTCGCCGTTGGTCGGCAGGAACCATGCGAAATCCACGCTCATGCATCCCCTCGTCGGCGGTTCGCCCGCTGCGCGGCGCGTGCGGGGCGCGCGGCGTCGAACCGGATCATGCGCCGGAGCGCGACGCCGGCCGGCGGCGGCGCGAGCCCGCGTGCGCGATACGCGTGTTCGACGGCCGCCGCGAGCGGCGGCGCGCTCGCGGGCACCAGCAGGCCGTCGCACCACGGCGCGGCGAACGCGATCTCGTGCCGCTCCGCGACCGACCAGTAGACGGGCGGCCGCTGCGCGGCGAGATCCGGCAGGCGCGCATGCTCAGCGCGGTAGTAGGTGCCGCGATACTGCAACGGCGACTCGGTCGCCCACAGCGCGCGCAGGATCGACAGGAATTCGGCGCTGCGCGCGAGCCGCTGGTCGCGGTTCAGGTGCATCGCGCGGTCGGTCGCGTCGACGTCCCGCGCATCGGCTTCGAGTGCCAGACATGCACGGCCGCGGCTCAGCGACTGCAGGCTCTGTGCGAGATGCGCGGCGGCGATGGGCAGCATCGCGCCCGCCTGCAGCGTCACCATCACGCGCAGCGCCGGCAGCGCGTCGACGAGCGCGGCGGCCGCCATCCACGGATCGGGGCCGGTGCGCTGCACGGGCAGCAGGATCGCATCGCAGCCGGCCGACACGCCGGCCTCGGCGATTGCGATCCAGTCGGCGACCAGGTCGCGCCGCGTGGTGTTGCAGCCGGTGTCGCTACCGATGTCGTAGCCGGTATCGAGCCGCAGCAGCAGACGCGGCGCGCTCATGCAGCGGCCTGCGCCGGCTGCCAGCCGAGCGCCGGCGCAATCGTTTCCGCGAGCGTGCGCAGCCGGGCCAGCGCATCGTCGAGCGATGAGCTTTCCGATTGCACGACCGGCAGGAAATAGTCGGCGAACGGGAACAGTGCCGGGTCGCCGCGCAAGCTTTCGATCACGTCGTCCGGATGCCCGTAATGGACGTTCAGCAGCCGCACGATCTGCTCGGGCTCGGTCACGTCGGGACGGCCGCTCGCCGCGAGCCACGGGATATGCCGCACGACGTCGGGGGCCAGCGCGGCGAGCGCAGTGCGACGGTCCCGCGCGGGAAACACTGCGCGCACCACGCCGATGCGCGGCCGCGCTGCGTCGGCGTTCGCGCGTTCGCGCCATGCGTCGAGATACGCGTGCGCGAGCGGCAACTGCACGGTGCGCGGATCGTGCACGGCGGTGCCGAGCAGCAGGCCGTTGCCGTGCCGCGCGGCGAACCGCGCGCCGTCGGGCGATGCGTGCGAATGCCACAGGCGTTCGCGCACGCCCGGCGCCGCGGGCTGCAGCACGAGCGGCGGCGCATCATCGGCGGCGCCGCGCGTGACCGGCTGGCCGGCGAGCGCATCCTGCAGGCGTTCGAGCGCGGCCGCGAAGCGCGCCTGGCGCGTGTCGACGTCGAAGCCGAACGCGGCGAACGCGTCGAGGTTCGCGCCGCCGCTGCCGAGCCCGAGTTGCAGCCGGCCGCCCGCCAGCGCATCGAGTACCGCCGCATCCTCGGCGAGCCGCAGCGGATCCTCGAGCGACAGCGTGACGATGCCGGTGCCGAGTTCGATCCGGCGCGTGCGTTGCGCGACGGCGGCCAGCAGCACGAGCGGCGACGGCAGCCGGCCGTACTCCGCGCGGAAATGATGCTGTGCGACGAAGCAGCCGTCGAAGCCGAGCTGTTCCGCCGCGACGAACAGCGTCTCGAGATCCGCGTACACGCGGCGCGCGTCGCCGGCGCCGTGCACGTGCGTGAGAAAGCCGAGCTTGAACGGCCGGCGCGCGGCCGGTGCGGGGGAGGACGAATGGGTCATGTCGGGATCGGATCGGAGGTGAGCGAAGCGGCTTCAGGCCCGGCGGCGGCCGGCGTCCAGCCAAGCGCCGGTGCGATCGCTGTTGCGACGGCTTCGAGCCGTCGCAGCGCGTCGCGGTGCGAGGTGCTCGCGGTCTGCACCTGCACGACGAGTTCGGTCGTGCCGGGCAGCGCGGGATCGGCATGCAAGGCCGCCACGATGTCGGCGGGCGTGCCGCGCAGCACGCCGAAGCGGTCCAGCAACGCGGGGACGTCGGCCGGCGCGGGCGCCGATACGCCGCCGGCCCGCGCGAGCCGTTCGGCGTAACGCAGGATGTCGGGGCCGAGCGTGGTTTCGACGCTCGCCGCATCGTCGCCGGGCACGACTGCTCGTACGAGTGCGACGCGCGGGACGTGCGGATGCGTCCACGCGCGGCGATAGCGCGCCACGAGTGCCGCTTCGCCGTCCTGATCCGGGCGCGTGCGCGCGACGATCAGCCCGTGACCGTTGCGTGCGACCGCTTCGGCATCGCCGGTCGCTTGCCAGACACGTGCGGCCAACGTGGGCGCGGGCGGTTGCAGCGTCGCCCCGGCCGGGGTGACCGGCGCACCGTCCAGCGCGCGCCGCAACGACGCGAGCGCCTCGGCTTGCAGCGCAGCGCGCGCAGCGAAATCGCGGCCGAACGCGGCGAACACGTCCGGCTCGAAGCCGGCGCCGACGCCGAGCTGCAGCCGGCCGTCGGCCAACGCGTCGAGCACGGCCGCATCCTCGGCGACTCGCAGCACCGACTCGAGCGGCAGCACGATCACGCCGGTGCCGAGCGCGATGCGCCGCGTGCGGCGCGCGGCCGCCGCCAGCAGCACGAGCGGCGACGGCAGGCGACCGGTTTCGCTGCCGAAATGGTGCTGCGCGACCCACGCGCTGTCGAAGCCGAGCGCTTCCGCCGCGTCGATCAGTGCGAGCGTGTCGTGCAGCACGTGCGGCGACGGGTCGGGCGCGTACACGCGCGTGAGCACGCCGAGACGAAACGGGCGCATCATGCGGCACCTCCGCCGACGGGCGCGACCGTATCGCCGCGCAGCGACGACGGGCGACGGAAGAACGGCGGCCGCGGCAGCCCGAGCTGATCGCGCAGCGTGGGGCCTTCGTACTCGGTGCGGAACAGCCCGCGGCGCTGCAGTTCGGGCACGACGAGGTCGACGAAATCGTCGAGGCCGCCGGGCACCCATGCGAACGCGACGTTGAACCCGTCGGCGCCGTACGACTGGAACCATTCCTCGAAGCGATCGGCGATGGTCTTCGGCGTGCCGGTCACGACGCCCGCGCTGGCAAAGCGCTCGTAGAGCTGGCGGATCGTCAGGTTCTCGCGGCGCGCGAGATCGACGATCAGTTGCTGGCGGCTCTTGCTGCGATTGCTCGGCGGCAGCACGGGCAGCGGGCCGTCGAGCGGATAGCCGGACAAGTCGAAATCGCCCGCGTTGTCGGCGAGCAGCCGCAGCCCGAGCACCGGGTCGATCAGGTCCTGCAGCGCGCGCAGCTTGTCGCGCGCGTCGGCCTCGGTCGCGCCGATGATCGGCATCACGCCGGGCAGGATCTTCAGGTGTTCGGGGCGGCGGCCGTATTGCGCGAGGCGGCCCTTGACGTCCGCATAGAACGCCTGCGCGTCGTCGAGCCGGTGCTGCGCGGTGAAGATCACTTCCGCGCAGCGCGCCGCGAGCTCGCGGCCCGCGTCCGACGAGCCGGCCTGCACGAGCACCGGATGCCCCTGCGGCGCGCGCGCGACGTTCAGCGGGCCGCGCACGCTGAAATGCGGCCCGTGATGATCGAGCACGTGCAGCTTGCGATGATCGAAATGCAGGCCGGCCGCCTTGTCCTCGATGAATGCGTCGTCTTCCCAGCTGTCCCAGAGCCCGGCCACGACGCGCTGGAACTCGTCGGCGCGCGCGTAGCGATCGGCGTGCGCGAGGTGCGGCGCCGCGCCGAAATTCGCCGCTTCGTCGGGCACCACCGACGTCACGAGATTCCACCCGGCGCGACCGCCGCTCAGGTGATCGAGCGACGCGAACTTGCGGGCGATGTGGTACGGCGCGTTGTAGGTCGTCGTCGCGGTCGCGATCAGCCCGATGCGGTGCGTGACGGCCGCGAGCGCGGCGAGCAGCGTGAGCGGCTCGAACGTATCGGCGCGCGCGCTGCGGCGTAGCGAATCGATGTGGCTGCCCTGCGTGGCGACCACGTCCGCGACGAACAGCGCATCGAGCTTGCCGCGCTCGGCCGTCTGCGCCATCCGGCGGAAATGCGCGAAGTCGCGGTTGCCGTTCGGTTGCGCGAGCGGATGACGCCAGCCGACCACGTGGCTGCCGCCGCCGTTCAGCATCGCATTGAGTTTCAGTGTATCGGTGCGGCGCGTCATTCGGCTGGACTCCTCAATACGTGTAGGTCACGCGCACGCCGACGGTGCGCGGCTCGCCGGCCGCGGCGACGTTGGTGCCGGGCAGGAAGAAGTTCTTCGTCAGGTCGTACTGGCGGTTGAACAGGTTGCGCGCCCACAGCGCGACGTCCCAGTGCCGGTCGGGCGACGTGACGGTCAGGCTCGCGTTGACGAGCCAGTAGCTGTCGACCGTGTAGTTCGGGCCGAGCAGCAGCAATTGCGAATACGCGTCGCGGTAGCTGTAGTTGGTCTCCGCGCGCAGCCGGTAGCCGCCGGCGAGCCAGCTGTACGCAACTTGTCCGCCGTAGCTCAGGCGCGGGAAGCTGAGCGCACTACCGTTGTAGTCGGTGAACACGTTGTGGCCGCTGGCCGCCGACGCCTGCGTGTTGTACGTGACGAACGGCGACGTGTACTTGCCGCTCTTGTAGCCGACGTACTGCGAGATTTCCAGCCCGCGCACCGGCTGCCATTTCAGGTCGGTCTCGAAGCCGTCGATGCGCGATTTCGGCGCGTTGACGAACGTGCCGATCAGCGATTGCGAGTTCGGGTCGAAGGTGGCCGACAGTACTTGCTGATCGCGATAGTCGTAATGGAACGCCGACGCGTTCCAGCGCAGCGTGCGCGTGAGGTCGGCCTTGAAGCCCACTTCGTACGCGGTCAGCGATTCCGGCTTGAACGGCGCGAGCGCGTTCGAATTGCCGGTGTTGTGCGCGGTGAAGCCGCCCGACTTGTAGCCGCGGCTGACGGTCGCATAAAGCATCGTCGCCGGTGCGAGATCGAATTCGAGGCCGACCTTGCCCGACGTGCCGTTCGACGTCAGCGACTGGTTCGCGTCGCCGCCCTGGAAGCCCGCGAACGGCACGAACGACGGCGTCAGCATGCCGGACGCGAAGCCGCGCAGTTCGCGTTTCTCGTGTTCCTGGCGCACGCCGACGATGCCGCGCAGGCGCCTGGTGATGTCGTAGGTCGCCTGGCCGTAGACGCCGAGCGTATCGACCGACTGACGGTAGCGCGTGAGCGCGATGAAGCCGAGCCGGTCGCTGAAGTCGGAATAGAACTTCTCGTCGAGATCGTCGTGCGAGTAGAACAGGCCGGTGACCCAGCGCAATCGCGTGTCGCCGCGCGACGACGCGCGCAGCTCCTGCGTGACTTCGTTGACGGTGTCGTCGAAGTATTCGTCGGAATCGTGGTATCGCGTCGCGTCCCAGTCCGAATACTCGCGGCGGTGCAGGTAGTTGTACGCGGTGATGCTCTTCAGCTCGACCGGGCCGAGGTTCCACGTCGCGGTCAGGTCGACGCCGCCATTCACGTTGTCGCGCCCCGGCTTCGCGTCGGTCGACAGGCCCGTCACGCGCGAAAACGCGGGACTCACGCCCCAGCCCGTCTTCGTGTGATCGGTATCGGCAGGGATCACCTCGCCGGTCTTGGCCGACGTGTACGGCGTAAACAGGTAGAGCCCCGTGTTGTCGGACTTGTCGAAGCCGCCGTGCGCGCCGAAGTGCAGCTTGAAATCGCGGGCGACGTCCCAGTCGAGCTGCGCGCGCGCGGCGGCGCTGTCGTGGTTGCCCAGCGTCTGGTTGGTCGCGCGATTGTTCTGCCATGCGCCGAAATCCTGCGTCGTGAACGCGAACCGGCCGCGCACGCGGTCGCTCAGCGGCCCGGACACGTAGCCTTCGGTCGTCAGCAGGTTGTGCGTGCCGTATTCGACGCTCGTGCCGGCTTCGAAATCGCGGGTCGGCTGGTTCGTGATGAAGTTCACCGTGCCGCCCGTCGTGTTGCGGCCGTACAGCGTGCCCTGCGGGCCGCGCAGCACCTCGACGCGCGCGATGTCGAACAGTTGCCCCTGGGTCTGGATCGGCAGCGCGTACGCGACGTCGTCGACGTTGATGCCGACCGTCGACGCGTTGTTCGACGTGTAGTCGTTGAAGCCGACGCCGCGAATCCGGAACTGCGGCTGGCCGCCGCCGAACGCGGGCTCGACTTCGACGCTCGCGGTCGCGTGCTGCAGGTCGTTGACGGTCTCGACGTTCAGCGTCTTCAGGTCGCTGCCCGACAGGACCGACATCGACGTGCCGACCCGCTGCGCCGATTGCTGCCGCCGCTGCGCGGTGACGATCACGTCCTTCAGCTGGGCCTCCGCGACCGGCGCGCTGCCGTTCGCATGCGCCGCGCCGGAGGCCGCCGCCGGGTTGCCCGATGCAGCCGATGCACCCGGTGTGATCGGTGTTGCCGCGGCCGCCGACGCGGCGATCGGCGCCGCGGTCGCGGCCGGCTGCTGCTGCGCATGCAGCGCCGGCGCGGCGGCCAGCAGTGCCGATGCGCCGAGTGAAGCGCTCAACATCGTGTATTTCATCCGTCTATCCCCAAATCGAAGCGTTGTTATGCGTGTGGTCCGGCGCGGCGCGCATCGGATCGGCGGCGGCGCGGCTCGGCAGTGCGTGAGCGGGGCTTTGCAACTGGCGTGCCAATGGGCGCTCGGGCGCGCCCCATAACGGCCTGGCGCCGAAAGCACAGGCCGGATGCCGCCGCATGCGCACCTGCGTTCCAGTCGTTTTGCTGGATTTCCAGCAGCGCCGCCGCGCCGCGCGCGGCGTGCTGCATTTGCGGCATCTCGCTGGAAATCCAGCGCGCCGCACGCGGTGCGATGACCGCACAGGCCGACAGGCCGGTATTGGCATGGTGCTTGCTGTCGACGGAAGCCATGCACCCGTCCACGAGGATCTTCATGAACGCTTTCACGTCCGCCGACACGCCGGCCCGCGCGTCGTCCCCGCTGTCCTCCCGCCCGCCCGCGAGCCGCATCGCCGACGACGCGCATGCGCTCGAAACCGCGCGCCGGCTCGCCGACGAACTGTCGCGCGACGCGGCGCTGCGCGACCGCGAGCGGCGCCTGCCGTTCGCGGAGCTCGACCTGTTCTCGGGCAGCGGGCTGTGGGGCATCACGGTGCCGCGCGCGTTCGGCGGCGCGGACGTGTCGCTCGCGACGCTCGGCGAAGTCGTGCGGACCATCGCGCAGGCGGACCCGTCGATCGGCCAGTTGCCGAAGAATCATTTCCACGCGCTCGACGTGATCAGGCTGACGGGCGACGATGCGCAGCGCCGCAAGTTCTTCGGCCTCGTGCTCGACGGCGCGCGGATCGGCCATGCGGCGTCCGAGCGCGGCACGAAGAACGCGCTCGAGATCGGCACGCGGCTGTCCCGGCGCGGCGGGCGGCTCGTGCTCGACGGCCAGAAGTTCTATTCGACGGGCGCGCTGTTCGCCGACTGGATCGCGGTGCTCGCGCTCGACGACGACGGCCGCTACGTGCAGGCGCTGGTCGAGCGCGACCGGCCGGGGCTCGACATCGTCGACGACTGGAGCGGCTTCGGGCAGCGCACGACGGCGAGCGGCACGCTGACGTTGTCGGGCGTGGAGGTCGACGAGCAGGACGTGGTGTCGATCCAGGCCGCGTTCGAGCGCCCGACGCTCGCGGGCCCGGTATCGCAGTACCTGCACGCGAACATCGACGTCGGCATCGCGCGCGCGGCGCTGGCCGACACGCTCGACTTCGTGCGCACGCGCAGCCGGCCGTGGGCCGACAGCGGGATCGCGCGCGCGTCCGACGATCCGTACGTGATCCGCGACGTCGCGGACGTGCAGGTTCGCCTGCTCGCGACCGAAGCGCTGCTCGACCGTGCGGCCGCGGCGCTCGACGCGTTGCCGGCCGAACTCGACGACGCGCAGGTCGCGCATGCGTCGGTGCAGGTCGCGGCCGCGAAGGTGCTGAGCACCGAGCTTGCGATCCTCGCGACAAACAAGCTGTTCGAACTGTCGGGCACGCGCTCGGTGCTGAGCGAATACAACCTCGACCGTCATTGGCGCAATGCGCGCACGCATACGCTGCACGATCCGGTGCGCTGGAAATACCATGCGATCGGCAACTACGTGCTCAACCACGTCAACCCGCCGCGCCACGGCTACCTGTGATGACCGACACGCTCACGACTCCATCGCCGTTCGCGCCGAAGGACCCGGCGCGGCGCCGCTATGCGCTCGCCGCCGCGTGGGCCGCGGCCGGGCTCGGCGGCGCGGCCCGCGTGTTCGCGGCCGACGCCGCGGCCGTGCCGGTGCGCGGCGGCACGCTGTCGCTGTTCGCGCAGCCGGAGCCGCCGTCGCTCGTCAACGCGCTGACGCCGCACGTCGCGTCGCAATACGTCGGCGGCAAGATCTTCCAGGCGCTGCTCGGCTTCGACCCGCAACTGCGCGCGGTGCCGGTGCTCGCGCGCAGCTGGCGCGCGTCGGCCGACGCGCTGACGTACACGTTCGAGCTGCAGCCGGGCGTGCGCTGGCACGACGGGCAGCCGTTCGGCGCGCAGGACGTGGTGGTCACGCTGAAGGAAATCGTACCGCAGGCGCTGCCGCGCACGAAGGTGACGTTCGACAAGTACGTCGCGTCGATCGATGCGAGCGGCCCGCTGCAGGTGACGATCCGCCTGAAGAAGCCGTATGCGGGGCTGATCAACCTGCTCGGCAGCGGGCTGCTGCCGATCCTGCCGGCACACCTGTACCAGGGCAAGGACCCGCGCAGCAATCCCGCAAACCAGCATCCGGTCGGCACCGGGCCGTTCGTGTTCCGCGAATGGAAGCGCGGCGCGTACATCCGTGTCGCGCGCAACCCGGATTACTGGAAGAAGGGGCTGCCGTATCTCGACGGGATCGTGTTCAACGTCGTGCCCGACGCGGCCGCGCGCTCGATCGCGTTCGAACGCGGGCAGATCCATGCGCTGCGCGCGGGCGACGTCGACTACGCGGACATCGCGCGGCTCGCGAAGCTGCCGGGCGTCGAGATCACGACGCAGGGCTGGGAGCTGTTCACCGGGATGGCCTTTCTCGAACTGAACCAGCGCAAGCCGCCGTTCGACAACGTGCTCGTGCGTCAGGCGGTGCTGCATGCGCTCGATAGGCAGTTCATCGTCGACCGGATCTTCTTCGGCTACGGGAAGGTGGCGAACGGGCCGTTCGTGTCGTCGTCGCCGTTCTACGATCCGAACGTGCCGCGCTTCGCATACGACCCGGAGCGGGCGCGCGCGCTGATCCGGCAGTCGGGCGTCGACGTCGGCAAGTTTCCGCTCGTGCTGATCAATGGCGAGAAGGGCGGCGCGTGGGAGCGGGTGGCCGAATACACGCAGCAGGCGCTCGGCCAGGCCGGCTTCCGGCTGCGCGTGCAGACGACCGATGCAGCCGGCTGGTACGCACGCGTCGCGAACTGGGATTTCGACCTGAGCTACAACTTCCTGTTCCAGAACGCGGACCCGGATTTCGGCGTCGCGCCGCTGTACCGGATCGACGGCATCTCGAAGGGCTCGCCGTTCGGCAACGTCGAGGGCTACCGCAATCCGCAGGCCGATGCGCTGTGGGACGCGGCCGCGCTGGACACCGATCCGGCCGCACGCCGCGCGCGCTACGCGCAGCTCCAGACCACGCTCGCGAACGACGCGGCGATCGCGAACATCTTCGAGATGGTGAACCCGACGGTGTATCGGCGCAACGTCCACAACCTGCTGCGCACGGCCACCAGCGTGAACGACAGCCTCGAGGACACGTGGATCGGATGACACGATGAACACGGCGCTGCGCTTGACGTCGACGGTGCTCCGGGGCCTTGCGGTCGTGCTCGGCGTGCTGGTCGTGAACTTCTTCCTGATCCGGCTCGCGCCGGGCGACCCCGCGCTGATGCTCGCCGGCGACGCGGGCTCGGGCGACGCCGCGTACGTCGAACGGTTGCGTGCGCAACTCGGGCTGAGCCGGCCGCTCGTCGAGCAGTTCGTGCTGTATCTGCGCGATCTCGCCCACGTCGACTTCGGCTTCTCGTACCGCAACCAGCTGCCGGTCTTGCAGCTCGTCCTGGACCGCCTGCCCGCGACGCTGCTGCTGATGGCGGCCGCGTTCGCCGTGTCGGTCGTCGCGGGCGTGACGGCGGGTGCGATCGCCGCGTATGGCGAGGCGCGCGGCGGCCCAGGGATGCGCCGTATCGCCCGTGCGATCGGCGCGCTCGCGGTGATCGTCTATGCGACGCCGCTGTTCTGGCTGTCGCTGATGAGCGTGATCGCGTTCTCGGTGGTGCTCGGCTGGCTGCCGTCGTTCGGGATGGAAAGCGTCGGCGCCGGCTATACGGGGTGGCGGCGCGCGCTCGACGTGGCCGCGCATCTGGTGCTGCCGGCCACGACGCTCGGGCTCGTGTACGGCGCGATCTACGTGCAGCTCACGCGCGCCGCGATGCTCGAGGTGATCGAACGCGAATTCGTGCGCACCGCGCGTGCGAAGGGCGCGTCCGAGCCGCGCGTGATGATCCGCCACGTGCTGCGCAACGCGCTGTTGCCGGTCGTCACGCTCGGCGGGCTGCAGCTCGGCCAGCTCGCGGGCGGCGCGCTCGTGACCGAGATCGTGTTCGCATGGCCGGGGCTTGGCGGACTGATGTACGACGCGCTGCTGCAGCGCGACTATCCGGTGCTGCTCGGGCTGCTCGCCGTGGTCGCCGCGCTCGTGGTGCTGTTCAATGCGCTGACCGACCTGCTGTACGGGATCGTCGATCCGCGCATCGACTGGCGGGGGGCGCGATGACGCGCGGCTTCCTGCGCCGTTTCATACGCGCGCGCGGCGCGGCGGCCGGCATGCTGTTTCTGGCCGTCGTCGCGCTCGTCGCGCTGAGCGCGCCGCTGTGGCTGCCGTCGCCGTGGCGCATGGCCGGCGAGCCGTTGCTGCGGCCGCTTCAGGCCGGCCATCCGCTCGGCACCGACATGCTCGGGCGCGACGTGCTGGTGGCGCTGCTGTGGAGTGCGCGCGTGTCGCTGTTCGTCGGGCTCGCGGCGACGGTTGCGACCTTTGCGCTCGGTGCGTCGATCGGCGCGCTCGCGGGCTGGTGCGGCGGCTGGATCGACCGGGCGCTGATGGCGGTCACGACGCTGTTCCAGACCGTGCCGCAGTTCGCGGTCGCGGTCACGATCGCGGCCGTGCTCGGCGCGTCGCTCGAATCGACGATCGTCGCGATCGCCGCCGTGTCGTGGCCGGCCATCGCGCGGCTCGTGCGCGGCGAATTCATCGGGCTCGCGCAACGGGAATTCGTGCTCGCGGCGCGGCTCGCCGGCGAGTCGCCGGCCACGCTCGTACGGCGCCAGATCCTGCCGCACGTCTGGCCGCCGCTCGCGGTGCTGGCCGCGCTGATGGTTGCGACCGCGATCCTCACCGAATCGGCGCTGTCGTTTCTCGGGCTCGGCGATCCGTCGCAGATGAGCTGGGGCTTCATGATCGGCGCGGCGCGCAACGTGGTGCGCGACGCGTGGTGGCTGAGCATCTGGCCGGGGCTCGCGATCGTCGCGACCGCGCTGGCGATCAACCGGGTCGGCGAAGGGTTGCGGCACGCATCGGCGCTTGCGGAGCACGGGCGATGAGCGGCGCGCCGCTGTTGTCGATCGAGCGGCTCACGCTCGCGTTGCCGGCCGGCGCGGAACGCCGCGACGCGGTGCGCGACGTGTCGCTGACGCTCGCGCCCGGCGAGGTGCTGTGCGTGGTCGGCGCGTCCGGGTCGGGCAAGTCGCTGCTCGCGGCCGCGATCGCCGGCCTGCTGCCGCGCGGCGTGCGGCACGCGGGCGGGCGCATCGCATTGCGTGGCCGCGACCTCGCGCAGTGCAGCGACGCCGAATGGCGCGCGATTCGCGGCCGCGACGTGTCGATGGTTTTCCAGGAACCGCTCGCCGCGCTGAATCCGCTGATGACGGTCGGCGCGCAGGTCGACGAGGTGCTGCGCGTCCATCGCGTGCTGAGCGGCCGCGGCGACGGTGCGGCGCGCGCCGCGCGCGTGACGGCGCTGTTGCGCGACGTGGGCCTGCCGGAGCCCGAGCGGCTGCGGCACGCGTATCCCGATGCGCTGTCGGGCGGCCAGCGCCAGCGCGTGCTGATCGCGATGGCGCTCGCGCTCGAACCGGCGCTGCTGATCGCGGACGAACCGACCACCGCGCTCGACGTCACCACGCAGGCGCGCATCCTGGCACTGATCGAGCATGCGGCGCGCACGCGGCGAACCGGCGTGCTGCTGATCACGCACGACTTCGGCGTGGTCGCGCGCGTCGCCGATCGCGTCGTGGTGTTGTGCGACGGCGAACCGGTCGAGAGCGGCCGCGCGGCCGACCTGCTGCGCGCGCCGCGCCATCCCTATACGCGTGCGTTGCTCGATGCGGTGCCGCACGGCCGCGTCGAGCCGCGCACCGTCGTTCGCAGCGGCGTGCCGGTGCTGGACGTGCACGGCTTGCGCAAGCGCCATGCGCCGCGTCGCGCATTGCCGTTCCTGCCGGCGCGAGGGCGACGCGGCGTCGATGCGCTGATCGACGTCGGCTTCACGCTGCATGCCGGCGAGACGCTCGGCATCGTCGGCGAATCGGGTTCGGGGAAATCGACGCTCGCGCGTGCGCTGGTGCGGCTCGCGCGGGTGGATGCGGGGCGCATCGTCCTGCGCGGCGAGCACGATCTCGCGCGCCTGCCGGAACGGGCGTTGCGGTCGCTGCGCCGCGACATCCAGATGGTGTTTCAGGACCCGTACGCATCGCTGAACACGCGTCAGACGATCGCGCAGATCGTCGCGACCGGCCCGCTCGCGCATGGTGTCAGCCGCCGCGACGCGTATCGGCGGGCGGCCGAGCTGCTCGCGCAGGTCGGCTTGCCGCCGGACGCGCTCGACCGGTATCCACACGAATTTTCCGGCGGGCAGCGGCAACGGATCAGCCTTGCACGTGCGCTGGCGCTCGAGCCGTCGATCCTCGTAGCCGACGAAATGGTCTCGGGGCTCGACGTGTCGGTGCAGGCGCAGGTGCTCGACCTGCTCGCGTCGGTGCAGCGAAGCCGCGCGATGGCGATCGTGTTCGTCACGCACGACCTGCGCGTCGCCGCGCAGATCTGCGACCGGATCGCGGTGATGCAGGCGGGGCGGATCGTCGAGCTGGGCGACACCGCGCAAGTCTTCGGCGCTGCGCGCCACCCGTACACGCGCGCGTTGCTCGACGCGATGCCGGTATTGCCGGCGCGCGTGGTCGCGAACGGTGCGGCGGAGCCAGCCACGCGTGCTCATCGCATCAACGAGGAACAATCATGACCTCCGTTTCGAACGTCGCGGCCGATGCTTCGGTCGTCGTGGCCGGCGTGCCGGTCGAGGTGCGCGCCGGGCGCACGCTGAGTGTCGCGCATCGCGCCGCGCCGCACGGCTCGCCGCATGCGGGCACGGTGCTGTTCTTCGCGCACGGCGGCGGCGGCAACAAGAACCAGTGGCGTGCGCAGTGGCGCGCGTTCGCCGATGCGGGCTACGAACTCGTCGCATGGGATTTTCTCGGCCATGGCGACAGCCCGCACCCGCCCGCGCGAAACGGCGCGTACCACGGCGACGCAGCGCTGCTCGACTATCTCGCGCTGTTCGACCGCTACAAGGGCACGCACAACGTGCTGGTCGCGCATTCGCTCGGCACCGGCAGCACGCTCGCGTTGCTCGATCGTCTGGCGACGCTCGGGCGGCTGCACGAAGCGAGCGGCGCGCTGCTGCTCGGCACGCAGCTCGCGCGCCCGGTGACACGGCCATCGGCATTGCCGGGCTGGTTGCTCGAATGGATCAAGCCCGTGTTCGCGCGGCGGTTCCGGCGGCTCGCCTGGCATCCGCAGGCCGATCCGGTGCTCGTCGCGTACGAGTCGCGCGTGGCGCGCCGCAACCGGATGACGACGTTCCAGGCCGTATTGCGCGATGCGCCGTGGCCCGATGCGGCGCGGCTCGCGGCGCTCGACCTGCCGGTCGCCGTGCTGGCCGGCGATGCCGACGGCCTGACGCCGCCGGCCGGCGGGCGTGCGCTGGCCGATGCGTTGCCGAATGCGACGTTCGACGTGCTGGCCGCCTGCGGGCATCAGTTGATGCTCGAGCGGCCCGATGAGGTCGGCGCCGCATTGCGTGCGCTGCTCGAGCGCGCGGTTCAGCCGGCGCCGTCGGCGTGAGCGTCGAGGTGTGCGTTGGCGGATGGATCATGACAAACCGGCCCGCGGTTCGGGCAACGGTGGATGAGGAGGCGTTTGATGTCTGAAGTCGAAGTTTCGTTGGATCGGCAGGACCGGCTCGTCTATGTGTCGGCCCGGGACCCGCTCACGCAGCCGCTGTTCGACGAGCTGGCGTACGAGTACAGCAGCCGTTACGCGGCTTATATCTCCGAGGACGAACTCGCGAAGGAGCTCGTGCGCTACCCGGTCGAAGCTTTCGCGCCGCCTCATGGCGCGTTCCTGCTGCTGTTGCGGGAAGGGCGCGCCATCGCGGGCGGTGCGTTCATGCGCCATCACACGCCGGCCACCGCGGAGTTCAAGCGCATCTGGGTCAGTCGCGCGCATCGCCGTCAGGGGCTGGCGCGGCGCGTGTTGGCGGAACTGGAGGCGCAGGCCGCGCGGCAAGGCTACACGCGCATTCACCTCGGCACCGGGCCGCGCCAACCGGAGGCGGTCGGCCTTTACCGGACCTCCGGCTATACGCTGCTGTCGTCGCACGATTTCGGCGAGGACGCGCCGCCCGGCGTGCTGTTCGAGAAATATCTGCTGCCGGTTCAGCCGGTGCATGCCGGCAACGTGGAATGAATTGATGACGCCGGACGAGCCGCACGCTTCCGTGCACACCGAGCTTGCCGACGCCGTTGCCCCGGCGCGACCGTCCGGGCGGTTCGGCTCACCTGCGCGACGGCTCGATGCGCGCGGGGCTTCGCACGATGCAAGCGCCAGCGCCGACATCGTGCTGGGCATCTGCGTCGCGATGGGCTTCACTACGCTGCTCGATCAGGCGATCTTCACGCTCGCGGTGCCGGCGCTCAGGAGCGGGCTGCGCGCGTCGACAGCCGAAATCCAGCTGATCACGTCGGTCTATTCGATCGCGTTCGGCATCGCGCTCGTCCCCGCCGGCCGGCTCGGCGACGCGTTCGGGCGCCGCCTGCCGTTTCTGGTCGGGCTTGCGATGTTCACCGGTTTCAGCGTACTGGGCGGCTTGGCGGACGATGCACGAACGGTAATCGCCGCACGCGTGCTGCAAGGGCTCGGCGCGGGGATGATCAATACGCAGATATTCGGCTTGATCCAGGACCTGTTCACCGGCACGGCGCAAGCCCGGGCACTCGGACGATACGCGATGGCCGGCGGCCTGTCGGGGCTCGTCGGCCCGATTCTCGGCGGGCTGGTGCTTGCATCGGTTCCGACGGACATCGGCTGGCGGCTGCTGTTCCTCGTCAATGCCCCGTTCGGGATTGCCGTGTTCTGTCTGGCGCTTCGGCATTTGCCGCGCCGCCGGTTGTCGGATCGCCGGTTTTCGATCGACCTGGTCGGGTTGATTCTTCTGTCCGCGATCACGCTCGCGCTCATGCTCGCCACGCTGGTCGGGAGTGCCGCGATGCCGTCGCGGCGCGTGTGCGTCGCGGTCGCGCTGGCCGGGCTGCCGTTGTTTCTCGCGTGGGAAGCCGCGTATCAGCGCCGCGGCGGCACGCCGATCCTGTCGCGCAGCCTGATCGGGTCGCGCGGCTATGTGCTCGGCACGATCGTCGCGATGTGCCAGTTTGCAGCGGGTGTCACGCTCGGGATGGTCAGCGCGTTGTTCTTTCTCGACGGCTTGCATCTCGACCCGCTGCTGTACGCCGCGCTGTCGATTCCTGCCGCGCTCGCATCGACCGCATCGGCGATGTGGAGCTGGCGTTTCGTCCGGCGCTTCGGCCGGGGCGGGACCGTGTTCGCGATAGCGTGCCATGCGCTTGCGGTCGCCGCGCAAGGTTGGGCGGCCGAATACCTCGAGGTTCGCTGGATCGTACTCACGTACCCCGCGATCGTGTTGCTGCAGGGCGTCGCCGGCGGCCTGATTCATGCGCCGAATCAGGCGATGACGCTGGCAGAAATCGGCCAGGATGAAGGACGTGGGCTGGCTGCGGGGTTTCTGCAGTTGTCGCAGCGCCTTGCGTGCTCGATCGGCATGTCGTGGGGAACCGGTGTGTTCCTGGTGCAGGCATCGTCTTCGGCCGGTTTAACGGCATACCGTGCTGCGTTCGTCGAAGTGCTGATGCCGATATTGCTGCTGGTCGCCGGTGCGTTCGTGGCGGCATGCGCGGACTGGACGAGCAGGCGAGCGCAGCGTCCGACGGCGTGACCGGCAGGACGGGCCGCATTCCTTTGATGCATTACGATCTCTACGTTACGTCATCCTGATTATGTGTATCTGTGTGCATAACGATTTCAAAAATGCTTGGTTTGCGCGTGAATGGTTAACGCGCACTATTGGGCCACGCGACGCAGGAAATTAACCGTGTCGAACAAATCGATCCAATCCGGCAAATCAGAGGCAGATGGCTTGAAGCATCTGGCGTATCAGTGACAGACGAAGTAATCGACACCTCCCCGCTCGACCCGCTCGCGCTGCCCATGTTCGACGAATTGTCGGTCGAGTATTCCACGCGCTACCAGGACTTTCGCGCCGTGCCCGCGGAAGTCGTGCGCGATGAGCTCCTGACGTACCCGGCCGAACTGTTTGCACCGCCCGACGGCGCGTTCGTGCTGATCCGCCGAGGCGACGAAGTCGTGGGCGGCGGCGCATTTCAGCGCTACGACGAAACGACCGCCGAGCTCAAGCGCATCTGGGCGCATTCCGGCGTGCGTCGTCAGGGCATTGCACGTCGCGTGGTGGCCGAGCTGGAAGCCCGCGCGTTGCAGCAGGGGTACCGGCGCGTTTATCTGACGACCGGATTTCGTCAGCCGGAGGCGTCGGCGCTCTATGCCGGCACCGGCTATGCACCGCTATACGATCCGGCGATCGCACTGGAAGTGCATTGGCGGCTGCCTTTTGCAAAGGATCTGCTCGAGCCGGGCCGTACCGATCGCTTGCAGGATTTGAAGCCGGACAGGCCGTTGGGCCGGCCGTTCGGCGCATGACGGATGAATACTTCCATGGGATATCGAAAAATGAATCGTCGTCGCGGAATCGGTCTCGCATTGTCCGGCGCGTTTGCCCTCTTGTTCATCGGAGCGGCTGGCATCGCACAGTCGGCGCCATCGTTGAACCTGAGCCCCGATCAGCATGATCGCCCGCGCGTCACGCCGGATGCGGCCGCCATCAAGCTGATTCCGGAGAATTTCCGCTTCGTCGAGAAGGGCGTGCTGACCGTCGGGATCGCGGTGGGCGTTCCGCCGATCAGTGTGTACGCAACGGATGCGAAAACGATCGTCGGGGCCGATCCGGACCTCGCGCAACTGGTGGCGGACGAACTCGGCCTGAAGCTCAAGCTCGTGCCGCTCGCATGGGCGGACTGGCCGCTCGCCGTCGCGTCGGGCAAAGTCGACGCGGTGCTGTCGAACGTGACCGTGACCGAGGCGCGCAAGCAGAAGTTCGACTTCTCGACCTATCGTCGCGACGTGCTGGGTTTCTACGTCGAACAGAACAGCGCGATCAAGCAGATTCGCGAGCCGAAGGATATCGCGGGGTTGCGCGTCATCGGCGACTCGGGCACCAACCAGGAAAAAATCCTGCTGGCGTGGGACAAGGAAAATGTCGCGCACGGATTGAAGCCGATTCACGTGCTGTATTACGACGACCCGTCCGTCCGCACGCTGGCGCTGGCATCGGGACGTGCCGATGCGATTTTCAGCGTCAACGCGGTGTTGGCTTACCAGGTGAGCCAGGGTGTGAAGATCAGGCAGGTGGGCACGGTCAGTGGCGGATGGCCTCACACGGCCGAGGTGGCCGTCACGACCCGCAAGGACGGCGGGCTCGCGGCGCCCATCACCTATGCGATCAACGACCTGATTCAGAACGGCAAGTATCGCCAGGTACTGAGCCGCTGGAATCTCGATAGCGAGGCGATCACGAAGGCCTCGACGAATCCGCCCGGGCTTCCCGATCTCTGATTGGGCTTGAGTGGATGAAGACCGCCAGCCGGAATGGCGTTTGACTAATCATACGCACTACTACTAAAAGGCATCGCGTAGCGAGCCTTCGATCGACAACGAGCGGAGAAATCATGCGGCACACACGGGGCGAAGGGGTTTCGCCGAAGACGCGCAGGACAGTGATATCGATGGCGGTGGCGGCAGGCGTTTTTCATGGCGCGGCTTGGGCGCAGGAAGCGGGAACGGCGGACGCAGCGGCAGCGGCGCCGGCCAGTAGTGCGGTTGCACCGGCATCGTCGGCTTCAGCCGCGCCTGACGGCAAGGTACAGGTGCAGGACCGCGTCGTGATCACGGGTTCGCGCACCGAGACGCGGGCGAGCAAGAGCCTGACGCCGATCGACGTGATCGGCGGCGATCAGTTGCGCGCGACCGGGCAGACCAACCTGCGCGACGCGCTGGTGAAACTGTCGCCGTCGATCACGAAGACCTCGTACTCGGGCGATACCGGCGTGCTGACCGACACGCTGTCGTTGCATGGCCTGACGCCCGACCACGTGCTCGTGCTGGTGAATGGCAAGCGCCGTCATACGACCGCGAACATCACGCTGGACCCGGGCCTGAACCAGGGCTCGACCGGCGTGGATATCGATACGATCCCGGTGGGCCTGATCGACCATATCGAGGTGCTGCGTGACGGTGCATCCGCACAGTATGGTTCCGATGCGATCGCGGGCGTGATCAACATCATCCTGAAGCGCAACACGCACGGCGGCGAACTGGCGACGACCAACGGACAGACGTATTCGGGCGACGGCTTCAAGACCAGCGAATCCGCGACGATCGGCCTGAACATCGCCGACAAGGGCTTTCTCGACCTGAGCGCCGGATTCGACCGGCAGAACCATACGATCCGCACGGGGCCCGACGACTATTTCGGGCGGTTTCCGCAAGGGCAGGGCTATTACAACCCGATTCTCGGCGACCCCTCCAGTTCGCGCGAAACGGTCGGCTTCAACGCCGGCTACTACCTCGGCGACGACGTCGAGCTGTACGGGTTCGGCACCTACGCGCACCGGAACGGCGACGCGTACCAGAACTATCGTCCGCCGTCGGTCCTGCCGCAGGTCTACCCGAACGGGTTCGTGCCGGTCGAAACGATCAACGAGAACGATTACTCGGTGACGGCCGGTGTGAAGGGCAAGAACCTGTTCGGCTGGGCATGGGATCTGAGCACGACCTATGGCGGCGACTACAGCGTGTTCGGGATGCGCAATTCCGCCAACACGGGGTTGTACGCGGCATCGGGATTTACGCCGACCACCTTCCATCTGTCGACGGTCAGCAACACCCAGCTGACGAACAACCTCGATCTGTCGCGGGCATTCAATGTCCCGCTGCTGCCCGCCCCGCTGAACGTCGCGGTGGGCGTCGAGCAGCGTCGCGAAACCTACACGATCCGCAATGGCGAGCAGGCGTCGTGGATCGACGGCGGCTCGGCCGCGTTGCCGGGCCTCGCGCCGGTCAGTGCGAGCGACATCTCGCGCAACGTGATCGGCACGTACGTCGATCTGTCGACCTACCTGACGCCGAAATGGCAGGTGAACCTGGCGGGCCGTTACGAGCACTACAACGACGTCGGCGACACGACCAACGGCAAGGTTTCGACCCGCTACCAGTTCTCACCGGCGATCGCGGTTCGCGGCAGCGTGAGTTCCGGTTTTCGTGCGCCGTCGCTGGCCCAGGAGTCCTACACCAGCGTGACCACGTCGCCCGCGTCCGTGGGCGGCATCCTGGCGACGACATCGCCCGGCGCGCGCCTGATCGGTGCGCAGGCGCTGAAACCCGAGCAGTCGACCAGCTACAACTTCGGATTGGTGCTCAATCCCGTTCGCAACCTGCAGCTGACGATCGATGCGTACCAGATCAATATCCGCAACCGGATCGTCCTCGGCGGCACCGCGTCGGGCGCCGCGGCGATCGCCGCGCTGGAAGGCGCGGGCCTGAGCGTGCCGGGCTCGGTGCCGGCATCGGCGGTCAGCGCGAGTTACTTCACCAACGGCGCGAACACGCGCACACGCGGGATCGACCTCGCAGGCACCTATCACACCGGGTTCGGCCGCTACGGCCAGGTGGACTGGGATTTCGGCGTGAACCTGAATACGACGTCGGTCACGCACGTGGCGGACGGATCGAACGGGAAGCCGTCGCTGAACGGACAACAGATCGCATCGCTGTCCACGACGACACCGAAGAACAAGATCATCATTGGCGGCACCTGGCGTCTCGACAAGTGGGCGGTCACGCTGCATGAAACGCGCTACGGGAAGACCTCGGGCGAGGGGACCTACTTCGTCGGACCGAACGCGTTCTCGACGTCGCAGTTCGTTCACTACGAGGAAGCCGCGCGGTATGTGACCGACCTCGAAGTGCGCTATGACGTGACCAAGCAGTTCCAGATCGCGGCAGGCGCGCAAAACCTGTTCGACGTTCGCCCGAGCAAGCTGCCTTTCGAGACGCAACTGGAAGGTATCCAGTACAGCGGCGGCAGCACGATCGGCGTCAACGGCGGATTTTATTATCTGCGCGCGCGCTATCTGTTCTGATCGAACGACCATATCCATAGCAGAAATGACCGTAACGGGAAGGTGATCCGTTATCCATAATGAATGACCTGTCCGGCATGTTCCGCTGTATCGGCATGCGCCGGACGCCGCTTCGTTCCGGCGGGTCAGCCGTTCTACAAGGTTGAGCTTCATGTCTTATTCCCTCTCGATTCTCGACAAAAGCCCGATTGCAGAAGGGGCGAGCGCGCATGACGCACTGAGTTTCACGATCGCGCTCGCGAAGCGTGCCGAAGCACTCGGCTACAAGCGCTACTGGATTGCGGAACACCACGGCGCGCCGGGTCTCGCGAGTTCGGCGCCTGAAATCGTCGTGTCGCATTTGCTCGCGCATACGTCGCGGATTCGCGTCGGGTCGGGCGGCGTGATGCTTCAGCATTACAGCCCTTACAAGGTGGCCGAATCGTTTCGCGTGCTGGCTTCGATTGCACCCGGCCGCGTCGACCTCGGCGTGGGCAAGGCGCCCGGCGGGCTGCCGCTCTCCACGCGCGCATTGCAGTGGTTTCACGACAAGTCGAAGAAGCCGGATTTCGCCGGCCAACTCGCCGAGCTCGATGCGTTTCTCGGCGACGGCGTCGCGCCGGACCATCCGCTCGCCGGCGCGATCGCACTACCCGCCCCGGCGGAGCCGCCGCAGCGGATCCTGCTGGGCGGCAGTCCGGAAAGCGCCGAACTGGCCGCGCGGCATGGCTGGCAGTTCTGCTATGCAGGCCACTTCAACGGCGACGTGGCCAATATCGAGCGCTCGATCGACGTCTATCGCAATGCGACGGGCCACGTGCCGCTGCTCGCCTTGTTCGCGGTTGCCGCGGAGTCGTCCGAGGATGCGAAACGCCAGGTCGGCGCGCTGAGGATCTTCAAGCTGCGTTTCGGGAACGGGCAGAGCGTCAACCTGCCGAGCGCGGAGGCCGCGGCCGATTTTGCGCGCCAGATCGGTGTGACCGATTTCCGGATCGACGAACTGCATCCGCAGGTGCTGGCCGGCACCGCGCAAGAAGTGCACCGGGAACTGGACGCGCTGCATGAGCGGTTCGGGATCGACGAGTTCGTGATCGACAACCCGGTGACGGACCCGACCAGACGTCTCGCATCGCTCGAAGCGCTGGCACGCGTCGAGCAGCCGGTCGGCGTTTGATGGCGAGCGTTCCTTTTCCCTCTTTCGCATGCTGATCTGACCATGACCCAACGTAACCTGACATTCGGACTGATCCTTCACGGCGCCGGCGGCCACATGAATTCGTGGAAGCATCCGGCCGGCCCGGCCGACGCGAGCGTCAATATCGATTTCGTCACAGGCATCGCGCAGAAGGCCGAAGCCAACGGCGTGGCGTTCGTGTTCGTCGCGGACGGCCTCTACATCAACGAGAAATCGATTCCGCATTTCCTGAACCGCTTCGAGCCGATCTCGATCCTGTCCGCGCTCGCGACGGCGACGTCGAAGATCGGGCTCGCCGGCACGCTGTCCACGTCGTACAGCCACCCGTTCACGGTGGCGCGCCAGTTCGCATCGCTGGACCTGATCAGTGGCGGGCGTGCCGGCTGGAACGTCGTGACGTCGCCGCTCGAAGGGTCCGCGAAGAACTACGGCGGCGAACATCCGGATCATGCGCTGCGTTACGAGATCGCCGACGAATATCTGGAAACGGTGCAAGGCCTGTGGGACAGCTGGGACGACGACGCGTTCGTGCGCGACCGCGCAACCGGCCGCTTCTTCGACCGCGACAAGCTGCACACGCTGAACCACAAGGGTCGCTTTTTCAACGTGGCGGGGCCGCTGAACATCCAGCGCTCGCCGCAAGGGCAGCCGGTGATTTTCCAGGCCGGATCGTCGGATGCCGGCATCGCGCTGGCCGGCAAGTATGCCGATGCGGTGTTTACCCATGCGCCGTCGCTCGACGAGACGCGCGAATTCGCCGAACGCGTGCGCGACAGCGCGGTGGCGCACGGTCGCGCACGAACCGACGTGAAGATCTTCCCGGGCATCGGGCCGATCGTCGGCGCGACGCGTGAAGAAGCTGACGAGAAGTACCGCGCGATTCGCGACCTGCTCACGATCGACGAAGCGTTGGCCTACCTCGGCCGCTTCTTCGAGCATCACGATTTTTCGCAGTATCCGCTCGACGCGCCGTTTCCGGAGTTGGGCGAACTCGGCAGGAACAGTTTCCGTTCCACGACCGATCGCATCAAGGAAGAGGCCAGGAAAAACGGTTCGACGCTCAGGGAAGTGGCGCTTGAAGTGGCAACGCCGAAACCAGGGTTCATCGGTACCGGCGAGGAAGTCGCGGACGAACTGATCCGCTGGTTCGATGCAGGCGCGGCTGACGGCTTCATCCTTGGCTTCCAGGTGCAGACCGAAGGGCTCGACGATTTCGTCCGTTACGTGATTCCTGCACTCGAAGCGCGAGGTCGCTACGACCGTGCGTTACCGGGTGCCACGCTGCGCGACCATCTCGGCTTGCCGCGTCGCGTGAGCCGCTACGCAACCGCAGAGACTGCGTGATGAACGACCTCTCCCGGATTGCCGGCCACGCACCGTTCGTGCCCGATACCGCCGCACCGGCGGGCCCCGACTACGCGGATTACCGCGTCGTTCCCGCTCGCTATCCGGCCAGGGCGGCCGGCACCGTCGCGGCGATCGTGCTGATCGCGGCCGTTCTCTATTCGGTGCTCGGCAACCCGCGCTGGGGCTGGAACGTCTTTGCTCACTGGTTTTTCTCGGAGGCCGTGCTCGCGGGCCTCGGGCAGACGCTGCTGTTGACGGCGCTCGGTGCGGTGCTCGGCTTCGCGCTGGCCATTCCGCTCGCGCTCGCGCGGCTCTCGCGTTCGCCGCTGTTGTCGTCGTGCTCATGGGCGTACATCTGGCTGTTCCGCTCGATTCCGACCATCGTTTTGCTGCTGTTGCTGAACAATCTCGGCTATCTGTACGACACGGTCAGGCTGGGTGTGCCGTTCACGGACATCGTGTTCCTGCGCGGCCCGACCACGGACCTGATCACGCCGTTCATGGCGGCCATTCTCGGGCTCACGCTGACCCAGGCCGCGTTTGCGGCGGAGGCGATCCGCGGCGGCATCCTGTCCGTCGATCACGGGCAACGCGAAGCCGCGGCCGCGCTCGGGCTGCCGCGCGCGCGGCAGACCTGGCGCATCGTGTTGCCTCAGGCGATGCGTGCGATCCTGCCCGCCGCGTTCAATGACGTGATCGGCCTCGCGAAGGGCACGGCGGTCGTCTATATCCTCGCGATGCCGGATCTGTTCTACACGGTGCAGATCATTTACCACCGCAACCTCGAAGTGATCCCGATGCTGATGGTCGCGACCGTCTGGTATCTGGTGATCCTGACCGTGTTGTCGGCGATCCAGGTGCATATCGAGCGGCACTATGCGCGCGGTGCGACGCGCGACGCGGTCGCCGTGCCGGGCCGCTTCGCAGTCCTGCGCAGAGGTCGGCTTGCGCTCGACGCACTGCTGTTCCGTGGCTCGGCGACTGACGCCAGGCCGGCCGCCGCCGCCGCGCCGGACACGGAGACGGCCGGCTGGGCGAAGCAGCGCGTCGGCGCGGCCGTCGGCATTCACCGCGTATCGAAGAGCTTCGGATCGCTGAAGGTGCTCGACAACGTGTCGCTGGCGATCCCGTCCGGGAGCGTGACGGTCGTGCTCGGGCAGTCGGGATCGGGCAAGTCGACGCTGTTGCGCACCATCAACCATCTGGAGCGCGTGGACGAAGGGTTCATCGACATCGACGGCGAACTGGTCGGCTATCGCCGCGACGGGCGCACGCTTTACGAGCTCAAGGAAAAGGACATCCTGCGCCGCCGCGCCGAAGTCGGCATGGTGTTCCAGAGCTTCAACCTGTTCCCGCATTTGACCGTGCTCGAGAACCTCGTCGAGGCGCCGGTCGCGGCCGGCCTGTCGCGTGCGCAGGCGGAAGCGGAAGCACGCACGCTGCTCGCCCGGGTGGGCCTCGCCGGCAAGGCCGACGCGTGGCCGCGCCAGTTGTCCGGCGGGCAGCAGCAGCGCGTCGCGATCGCGCGCGCGCTTGCGCTGAAGCCGAAGGTGTTGCTGTTCGACGAGCCGACTTCCGCGCTCGATCCGGAACTCGTGAACGAAGTGCTCGACGTGATACGTCAGCTTGCCCGTTCCGGGACCACGCTGATCGTCGTCACGCACGAAATCGGTTTTGCGCGGGAAGTGGCGGACACGATCGTTTTCATGGACGGCGGGCGCGTCGTGGAGTCGGGGCCGCCGTCGGCGGTGCTGACGGCCCCCGCGCATCCGCGTACGCGCGAGTTCCTGTCCAAGGTGCTGTCGTAGTGGTGCCGTGGCCATGCACCGGCACCGCGGCAAATGACGAAGGATGAGAAAGGTGAGCAACGTACGCATTGATCATATTGCCTTCCTGACGCCGGGAAATTATCCCGACGAAGACGCGGGCGCGGGCTTCGAGCGGACGCTCGAACTGTTCCGCGTGGGCGAGGCGCTCGGTTACGACAGCGCGTGGGTGCGGCAGCGCCATCTCGAGCGCGCCGTGTCGTCGGCCGCCACGTTTCTCGCGGCGGCGAGCCAGCGCACGACGCGGATCGGGCTCGGTGCGGCGGTGATCCAGATGGGCTACGAGAATCCGTTCCGGCTGGCCGAGGATCTGGCGACCGTCGACGTGCTGTCGCACGGGCGGCTCAACGTCGGACTCAGCGCGGGCGCACCGAATCACGGCGCGCTGCTCGGCGAGCGGCTGTTCGACACCGATCCGGATCTCGTCGACTTCTCGCACGCGCGGGTGGCGCGCCTGCGCCGCAATCTCGCCGGCGACTGGCTCGGCGACGACGACACGTTCGTGGAGTCGGCCGCGGGGCGCGTGCGGCCGCGCGTGGGTCCTTATGCGCCCGGATTGACGGGCCGGCTCTGGTATGGAGGCGGGTCGAGGCGCTCGATCGAGTGGGCCGCCCGAAACGGCTTCAACCTGCTGATCGGCAATCTGACCACGGGCGAGGGGACGGACAGCTACGTTGATGCCCAGCTCCGGCAGCTCGAGCTGTACCGCGCGTACTGGAGCGAAGCCACCGCGCCGCGTATCGCGCTGGGGCGCGTGATCGTGCCGACCGACGGCGCGAATGCACGCGAGCGCGAACGCTATCGCGCGTTTGCCGACGGCCGCCATGCGCGCACGCTCGCGCCGCAGGGCGAGCGGCGCACGCTGTTCGCGCCGGATCTCGTCGGCGCCTCGGACGAGATCGTGGAGCGGTTGCTGGCCGACCCGGTGGTCGGACAGGTGCGGGAGCTGCGCCTCGAATTGCCTTACGACCTGCCGTTCGAGAATTATCGGCAGATCCTCGAGGACTTCATCACGCGTATCGCCCCGGCACTCGGCTGGCAGCCGGTTGGCCGGCGAGAGCCCGCCGCGGCCTGATGCGATCGACATGACATTCCATCGAACGCAGCACGTGATCGAAGTCGACGATGGACCGGATGCCGCCGGGCACGCCGCATCTTCGACCTCGTTGCAACCGGACCGAACATGACAACCGCTTCTCAATCGCAGCTCGCGGCAATCGGCCGCCCGCGCCGCTTCGGCAACAAGCAGACTCATCCGGTACGCCGCTTCGGCGGCATCGCGATTGCCATCGTCCTGCATCTCGTGCTGGTCTGGGCGCTCGTGAATGGGCTCGCCACCCGGGTCGTCCAGATCGTCCAGCAACCGATCGAAACCCGGATCATCGTGCCGGTGAAGCCGCCTCCGCCGCCCCCACCGCCGAAGCCGGTCGAGAAGGTCGTGTCCAAGCCGCGGGTGGCGCCACCGCCGCCGCCGTTCGTGCCGCCACCCGAGGTGCGCGTGCAGGCGCCGCCGCAGCCGACCATCACGCACCAGGACGTGCCGGCGCCGAGCGCGCCCGTGCACGAGGCGCCGCCCGCGCCTGCGCCGGTGCCGGTCGCGAAGCCGGTGAACCGCGAGATCGGCGTGGTCTGCCCGAATTCGGACGAAGTCCGGTCGTCGATCGTCTATCCGACGGAGGCGCAGGACAACAACATCACGGGCGATGTCACGATCGAATTCACGGTGGACCCGGACGGCCGCGTCGCGAACCTGCGGGTCGCGCAGCCGGCCGACCCGGTGCTCAATCGTGCGGCGCTCAACGCGGTCAAGCGGTTTCACTGCATTGCGCAGGGGGAGCCCGTGCGCGTGCGCGTCCCGTTTTCGTTCAACCTGAATTGATGCAGGCCACGGCAAGCCGTTCGTCCGGGCCGTTTTTTCGAATCGACACATGACGCATACGGAGTCCTTATGAACAAGCGCTTTCGCGCCGCGATCGCGGCAAGTCTGATGATCACGGCCGGCATCGGCGGCACGCTGGCTGCACCGCAAGCCGTGCTTGCCCAGCAAGCGGCGGCATCCGCGCCGAGCCAGGCGGCCTCCGGCGGTGCGCCGACCTCTGCGGCGCCGGCTGCCGCAACCGCGGCCGATCATGCGGTGCCGCCGCCCGAGCCCGCGACGTCGGCAACGGTCGAGAATCCGTACGGGCTGGGCGCGCTGTGGGCAAACGGCGACTTCGTCGCCCGCTTCGTGCTCGGGCTGCTGGTGGTCATGTCGCTCGGCAGCTGGTACATCATGATCACCAAGTTCGTCGAACAGGCGCGGGCGAACGGTCGCGCGAAATCGGCCGACGAGCAGGTCTGGAATGCGCCGACGCTGGCCGAGGGCGCGGCCCAGCTCGACGATGCGTCGCCGTTTCGCTTCATCGCCGAGAACGCGATCGAGGCGGGCGAACACCACGACACCGCGCTGCTCGATTCGGTCGACCGCAATACCTGGATCGACCTGAACATCGAGCGTTCGATCACGAGCGTGTCGAATCGATTACAGGACGGCCTCGCGTTTCTCGGCACGGTGGGTTCCACCGCGCCGTTCGTCGGCCTCTTCGGCACCGTATGGGGCATCTATCACGCGCTGACCGCCATCGGCATCGCGGGCCAGGCGTCGATCGACAAGGTTGCCGGCCCGGTGGGCGAGGCGCTGATCATGACCGCGATCGGCCTCGCCGTGGCCGTGCCGGCCGTGCTCGGCTACAACTTCCTCGTGCGCCGCAACAAGTCCGTGATGGAGCGCGTGCGCGATTTCGGCGCGCAACTGCATACCGTATTGCTCGCGGGCGGCCGGCGCGCGGCGGGCGGCATCGCGACGCCCGCCGCGCAGTCGCCGCAGGCGCTGGCGGTTCAGTCGTAAGCGGAGCGCGTCATGGCAATCAGTGTCGGCAGTGACGACAACGACGAGGTCATCTCGGCGATCAACACGACGCCGCTCGTGGACGTGATGCTGGTGTTGCTGATCATCTTCCTGATCACGATCCCGGTGGTGACCCATACGGTCCAGGTGCAGTTGCCGGCGGAGCGCGTCCAGCCGCTGCAGACGCAGCCGAAAAGCATCGAGATCGCGGTGAACCGGCAGGGCGACGTCTTCTGGGGCACCGAGCATGTGGACCTGCCGACGCTGGTGACGCGGCTGAAAGACGTGTCGGCGCAGGCGCCGCAGCCGGACGTGCACGTGCGCGGCGACCAGACCACGCCGTATCAGTACATCGGCAAGGTCGTGACCGCGTGCGAGCGGGCTGGGATCGGCAAGGTCGCCTTCATCACGCAACCGCCCGCACGCGGCGGTTAAGGAGTTCGAACGATGGGTATGAACGCAGGCGCCGGCGCAGGCCGGGACGAGCCCGAAGTGATGGTCGACATCAATACCACGCCGCTGATCGACGTGATGCTGGTGCTGCTGATCATGTTGATCATCACCATTCCGATCCAGATGCATTCGGTGAAGATGAACCTGCCGGTGGGGAATCCGCCGGTGCCGCCGCATCCACCCCAGGTGGTGCAGATCGACATCGGCGCGGACGGCACGGTCAACTGGAACGGCGCGGCCGTGGGCGCCGGCGCCGCGCTGGACGCGAAATTCCGCGCGGTGGCGGCCGAGGCCGACCAGGACGAGATCCGTTTGCGTCCGGACAAGTCCGCCCCTTACAAGGCGGTGGCCGAAGTGCTGGCGTCCGCCCAGCGACAAGGTGCGACGAAGATCGGGCTGATCGGCAGCGAGCAGTTCTCGCAATGAGTCATTCGAACGCGTCGGCGATCGGTCGAGCTTCGGCGCTCGACGACTGATCGCCGTACATCGGGCAGTCGCTGTTTCCGCAATCTCGGCACCGATGAAGCCGGGGGGCAGAGGAAGCGTCTTTACATTTATATCAGTAGAACAAACGAATACCAATCATGAGCGAAACGCAGGCAGTGCGGCAGAACGGGCGTTCCAGGCAAATCCATCTTGGCGCGACGATCCATGGTCCCGGTGGACACTACGCCGGGTGGCGCCATCCCGACGCGGTGATCGACGCGAGCATCAATCCCGATTTCGCGAAGCGCGTGGCCCGCCAGGCCGAGGCCGCGAAGTTCGATTTCGTGTTCGTCGCGGACGGCCTGCATATCAATGCGAAATCGATCCCGCACTTCCTGAATCGTTTCGAGCCGCTCACGCTGCTGTCGGCACTGTCGGCCGTCACCGAGCGGGTGGGGCTGGTGGGAACGCTGTCCACGTCGTACAGCGAGCCGTTCACGGTTGCCCGGCAGTTCGCGAGCCTGGATCACCTGAGCCGCGGGCGCGCGGGCTGGAACGTCGTGACGTCGCCGCTCGAAGGTTCCGCGCGGAATTTTTCGCGCACCGAGCATCCCGAACATGACGAACGTTACCGGATCGCCGACGAATATCTCGAGGTGACGAAGGGGCTCTGGGATTCATGGGAGGAAGACGCGTTCGTGCGCGACCGTGCGAGCGGGGTGTTCTTCGATCCGGCCAAGCTCCATACGCTCAATCACAAGGGCAAGTATTTCTCGGTCGAGGGGCCGCTGAACGTCGGGCGTACGCCGCAGGCTCGGCCCATCCTGTTCCAGGCCGGCGCGTCCGACGCCGGCAAGCAGCTCGCGGCCACGCATGCGGATGCCGTCTTCACTCATCACGATACGCTGACCCAGGCACACGAATTCTATGTGGATCTCAAGCGGCAGGTGATCGAACAGGGGCGTCAGCCCGACGAGCTGAAGATTTTCCAGGGGATCGGCGTAATCGTGGGGCGGACGGCCGAGGACACGGAGCAACAGTACCAGGAGAGCCTGAAGCTGATCACGGTCGGGAGCGCACTCGACCATCTCGGGCGATTTTTCGAACATCACGACTTCGGCCAATATCCGCTTGACGCGCCATTTCCGGAGCTCGGCGACCTCGGCAGCAACAGTTTCCGCAGCGGGACCGACGAGATCAAACGCAACGCGCGCGAGCGCGGGCTGACGCTGCGCCAGGTCGCGCTCGAAGCGGCTGCACCGCGGCCGCGCTTCATCGGTACGCCCGAGCACATCGCGGACGGCTTGCAGGAATGGTTCGAAGCCGACGCCGCGGACGGTTTCATCGTCGGTGGCGGGACGCCTTCGGCATTCACCGATTTCGTCGAACAGGTGGTACCGATTCTCCGACAGCGCGGGCTGTTCCGTGCCGAGTATCAGGGAGAGACCTTGCGCGACCATCTCGGCGTGGGTTATCCGCGCAATCGCTACACGACGGCATAAATTCATCTGGAACACGCCGACGGTCGCGCGGTGACGGCCCGGCGGTTCGTACCGGCACTCGCTGCGCGGGCAGGCACGGTAAGGCGGTGCCGCTCTGGTGCTCGTCTCGACACCTGTCCGGCAAATGCGAGCGATAGTGTGGCCGCGAGCGTATCGGCGGGCCTGTTGGCGCGAATATGGATGGATTGCTCAATCGGGCTGCATCAAAAATGCCCCGGGCTTTAAAGCGACGAATGACAAAAATGAATGATTGTCCGTGACGTGACGGACGAGTCACGTTCGATCGGAAAAACTGCTCTATGCATCGACTTCGGGCATCAAAGCGACGAAGTTCTCCACGATGGAATCGGGCACTGCGTCCCGCCACGTCAGTCCGACATCCCAGCGTGCATCGGCATCGTGGATAGGCAGGCACACGACCTTGTCGCCCGGCGAGTGCAGCGCCGATTCGCGCATGATCGACACCCCATCCCAACGCTCGTGTAGCCACGTTGCTGAACAATGCCGCCGAGCTATCAATTCGCAACGGCGACGAATTTATCGACATTACGCATCTCGAGCATGTCTGCCGAGTCGAGCAGTAACGTCGTTTCATGGCCGATTGCCCCCAGGCCCTTCTACGAGGAGGCCTTTGGTGGCTGGTTAGGCCGTGTCGCGACGCGATATCAGGTGAGCGTTGCGATGCTGTGGCAGATGAGCTCGAGCGAGGCGCTGCCCTCGCTTGGGACTGCTGGATGGATTCTTTTTCCACCGATTTCTCAGCCAGCGCTTCAACGATTCTCAACGCTCGCACGCCTTGATGAAGACAGATTGAGGCACATCCAGACGCCATCGTCCTGGCTCTTCAACTGGAGCTGCGTGCCGTACTGCTTCAGATGCCTCGTGCTGAACGACGCGGACGTTTCAGTGCCTCGCTGGAAACGTGAGTGGCTCGATCCGACAGCCGAATTCTGTAGCGTGCATCACACGGTTTTGGAAACAGTCCCCGCCTCTGTATTTCGGCTGTCGGGTCACTTTGCTGCCGCGCTGCGCGCGATTAGCCGTTATCGCGAGAAACAAGCGTTCAAGGACCGCAGACGGCTGCGGTAGCAGAATTAACGGACACGATTAGCGTTGCAGCGGACGCCATTAGCACAAACTTCGAACTTCAACAGCTGCACCTGTTGCTGTTCGCAGTTTCTGCTAACAGTGACCACAGATACTGCTAATGGGTAGACTCGTGGTAGCGCTGTCAGCAAAGGCTGAGAGCGATGTTCCTTTCGTGTCCGCACGCGTTGCCGGAATGCAACAAAGGGGGGATGTATGTGCGAAGATTTTGCAAATGCACCTTCAAGAGCTTGCAATGTCGGATGCGGCTCACGAGCGGTGCAATGAGGAAAGTCGCTCGTGACGAGAGCATGGCGTGCAGGTAACCGATGATCAACAACTTGGGTGCATGCGCAACAATATGCCTCTCGTCAAAAGGACGGGGGTGCGACTTTAATGCCAGTTTTCCAGGGTGGGGGAGGCTGTCGACATTGAGCCGTGGTGCACGCCCATGTAGCGCTTCAACTCCATCGTTTGGAATTCAGCGCACGTCGACGAAATACCTCGCCAGCGACCTGCCGCTGCTCACTTCCTCAGCTTGACGCTCGCCGCCCCGCATTAGCGGAATCATTGGACACGATTAGCGCTCGAACGGACACCATTAGCAGAATCTACGAACTTCAACAGCAATCGCCAGACGCTGACAACTCGGCGTGCGAGAATCGTTGGGTTAGCGGTCGCGTGTCGCGACTGCCACTATGCACAGGGGGAGCCAGCCGTCATGCGGCCGAATGACTATTACAACCTGATCGTGTCCGGAGAGGACGGCCAATGGGACCGGGGCGAGGGCGCAACGCCGAAGGGGCGTTTCCACTACCGATCGGTAGAGACTGTCGCGGCACGATTCCCGATGAACGATGCGGTCGAAATGAGCCTCAAGTTGTTTCCGGCGGTGTTCGCCTGCGAAGGGAAGGGGGACTCGACGATTCCTGCGATCGTCGGACGTATCACGAAGGTCGAGCACCGAAGCGACAACTACTACCTGCATTTCGAGGCGGATCCGAACGTTCCGCCGATTCCGCAGAAGACGTTGCTCGAGCTTGCCGACGCGTTGGACATCAGTACGCGCGGTTTTGGGGATCTCGGCTGCACCCATTGGTCCGTCAAACACGTCGACCTGTACAGCGTGTTGGAACGTAACCATCTGATCGTTCGCCAGCCCGATGTGTGCGCTGTACGTCCTGCGAGTGGCTTTTCCACCTCTTTGGGCCGGGAGCTCACGCGAGCGGTGGCCGGCGTCGAAGCGGCACGTGTGGCAAGGGCGGCAACTGCATCTCGTCAAATTGGCGCTGATTTGTCGACTGCGTTCGCCGGCGCGGCGCAGGCGGCCGCCCCATCCCGAGTGTTCATCGTGCACGGTCACGATCAAGCGGCGAAATTCGAAGTGCAGGCGCTTCTTGCCAAGCTCGGTCTCGAAGGCATTATTCTCGACGAGCAGGCCGGGCGTGGCGCCACGATCATCGAGAAGTTTGAGCGGGAGGCTGGCACGGCCATGTTCGCCGTGGTGCTGCTCACTCCCGACGACAAGGGCGGTGTGTCAGCAGCAGCCGTGGACGACCTCAAGCCCCGCGCGCGACAGAATGTGATCCTCGAACTCGGCTATTTCGCGGCAAAGCTCGGACGAGGGCGCGTCTGTGCATTGCGTCGCGGGAACGTTGAAATCCCGTCCGATTTCAGTGGCGTGCAGTATCTGGACTACGACGCCGGCGGAGCCTGGAAAACCTCGCTCGCAAAGGAAATGCGCGCGGCGGGCCTGCCAGTTGACTCGAATCGGCTGTAATAGTGAATCTTGCCGGACTGGAAAGCGCGGCGCGACGCGAGGGAATGGCGTGCTCCTTTTTCGTGAAATGAGCGCTGGAGGCGATCTGAGGCGGCCAACGTGCATATTCAACTGACACATCGCAATGCGCGCGGAGGGGCTCGACGGAAGAGTGGCCCTTACCACCGCAGCGATGGGGAGTTGCTATGCCATACCGTCCCGTGGAAGTCGACGGTAAGCGAGTTGTCTAGGACGGGGTAGACGGCCTGCCCGTCACCCCCGAAGATGTGGGCCCGCTGGGAGGCGGCGGAGCGAGGAGTGGAACGCCGCGGAGATTCGATGGCGCGAGTGAGCCGGCGAGTATCCCGTATAATTTTTAGGGTCGTATGGACGACTCAAATGCCAATGAAACCGCAAAGAAAAAGCCCCGCACTCGGCGGGGCTTTTAAGAACTGGGGGCTTGAGCCGCTTAGATTAAGCCATCAGAGATGACCGGCACCAATTGGGTCGCGCCCCACTAGACTGTAGACCAGCACTGCTGCTGACCGAACACATACCTTAGGCGAAATGTTCAACCTTGTCAATGACCCAGAAAGCATCGCCTTGGCGAGGCTCATCGAATTTTTCTCCGATCGAAAGCACTGGTACCGCTCGCTGTGGGGCATCGGCACCACGTTGTCGATGGACGAGCTATTCGAGGCATGCACCGTAATGCGGCACGGCCATTTGAGTGAGGGCTCCGTTAAGCGCATCGCGTCATCGCTACAGAAACGCGTGGGTATGCACCCCGCTTTCACTGCTGACGAGAAGCAGTTCTTGCGCGAGCAGGTTCAACAGGTCCCGCGTGCAGAAGGCGTCGCCCACTTCGCGATACGTGAACTGGCACAGCGCGTGTCGGGTGACTATCTGGCTCGATGGGCTGGCGCGGTCGCGCGGGGCGACTTTCGTGCAGAGCATTTCGCCCGCCATGTGGCTGCCCACCTACTCGATACGGGTTTCTCCGCGCAATATCTCCGCACCGTTATCGCCGACAAGGAGGCTGCCTCGGAAGCGGTAACCTTAGCCGAGCTGTGTGAGGAGTTGCAGGGGATCGTGCGCACAAATGTCCCGCGCGAGTTCGACGTCTTGCTCGCATTCAAAAGTGCGCCGCGGGTGCGTCGGGGACTACCCGACGTCTGGCTGACCGGCGCCGCAATCACCGAGTGGTTGTCGGAAAATGGGTTTGAAACTACCGGTGTACGTGCCGCCGCAGCCATGGTGATTACCGTGCGGGCGCGCGACACAATTGGTGCAGCGCAGGCGGCTCGCAATGAAGCCGATCGCTATTCGGCCCGCGCGATGCTCGCGACGGGCCAAGCGTTGGACTACCTGCCGAACTTGTGGGTCCGGGGCAGTGTCGAGCCAGCGCCGCTGACCGCCAGCGCGCGCGGCGTCGCGGTCCGAGAGTTGTTTCGCGAGGATCGCGTCTTTGCCACGGATGTCAGCCAGGACGTGGACGCCGCCTTGGAATTGCTAGCTCATCTGGAAGGCAGTTCGCCGCCAGCTGCCGTGGCGGGCGGTTGGGGCGCAATCGAGGGCTTGCTCGCGGATCCCAATGATCGCGCCTCGGCGGCCGACAACCTTGCTACGCTGGTTACGTGCTCGTTCCCGCGTGCCGAATTGACGGCACTGTCGCATCGGATTGAGCGGATCATGCCCGGCGACTTTTCCGCGCTCGTAGGGGTCGACGTCAATCGCGAGCGATGTCGCATCTTGGCCACGATGATCCTCGAGGAGCGCATTCCAGTGCTACCGAGCGTAGCGGATCGGGCCGCCGTTGCTCGGATGAAGAAGTTGCTCGCTAATCCGCGTGTGGAACTCCAGACGATCAAGGACATGATCAGTGAGTCATTCCACCGCCTGTATCGTCAGCGTAATTTGATTTTGCATGGTGGGCGCCTGGACAGCGTCGCACTCACCGCGAGCCTACGTACCGTAGCGAAGCTTGCCGGCGCCGGCATGGACCGGATTACTCATGGCCACTACGTCCAACGTCTCCGCCCGCTTGAACTCGTCGCGAAAGCAAACTTGGCCCTAGCAACGGTCAGTCGGGACGTTCCATTGGGATGCGTCGATCTACTCGAAGCGAACTGAGAGCCGCGCAATACAAAGACCCGTCAAAGTGTGGGCAGCTGCTGATGACCCACGGTTGCGACGAATATTGTGGAGATCCAAACAAAAGCCATACGACCGTGCGACGCTCGCGAGGCGCGGGCGTGGCCCGGGGCGCGCTGACGCGCCCCTGACGTGTACGCAGGTTGACCCGACATGACGCTACCCCCGCTTGACTACACCGTACCCGCCAATGTGAAGCACGAGTTGCTCGATTCCGACCAGACCGTGCGGGACCACTACGCGCGCGACCTCGACCCGGAAGTCGATCTGTTGGCCGAGGCACTGGCCACTGCCTTTGACGGCTATCCCGCCATCCTCAATGCCGCTGCGCGGACGCAGGTGCCGCGAACCGAATTGGTCGCCGGCTTTGCGTTCGGCGTGATCGACGACATCGTGGTGTCGACGAAGCTGCTGCTGGCCGGCAAGGGGCCGGCGTCTGGCAACACCATGCGGCAGGCGATCGAGGGCGTGGCGATGGCCGTGCTGTGCTCCACCGACACGCCGTTGGTTCTCAAAAAGGCCGGCAAGTCACCGCCGTGCATCGCGTGCTACTGGAAGAAGCTCGACCAGGGTGACCCCTGCACGCAAGGGCACCATGCGCTCAAGCAACTGGACTGGAACGCCCAGACGCTGCAGGTCAGCGGCGAGGCAATTCAGTCGCTGCGAGCCGCGCAACAGCACTATCACCAGTTCAGCCATTGCGGGCCGGTGACCCTTGGTTTGCGCCACATGCTGAACGGTGCTGCCATGACCTGGTTGGGCGGCCAGTTCGATCCCGCGAAGCTCGATTGGTATCGCACCGAGATGCGCGAGCGCATCGCCCTCGCGCGGGTGTTGCCCGAAATCTTCAGCTATCTACTTAAGCGCGTAGCGCCGACTTGTCGTGTCTAGTCAGGAGCGTGTGATGGATACCCGCATTGTCGAATTGATTACCGCGAACCAGCTAGGCGCGATCGCACTCGATACCTCAGTGTTTGATGCGCAACAGCGCAATCTCGAGGGCGGCTTGCTGCGCCGTGTCGAGCAGTTCCATCGCAGTGACCGCGTCCGGGTGCTGATCCCGGACGTGGTGCGACGTGAATTGCTGGCGCACCTCGCGCGCGACGCGAAGGAAGCGCAGGGTGGACTGGCGCGAGCGGTGCGGAAGGCGGCTAGGGCGCAGTTGCTGTCCCGTGCCGCGCTCGACCGACTTCGGATTATTGAGGACGAGATCGTGGCGCCGACATTTGCTGCCGAGGCAAGGCTGGCCAGCTGGTTGGCGCGCACGGGCGCCGACGTGCTCGACGTCGCTGCACGGGTCGACATTCGGACCCTGTTCGACCGTTACTTCGCGGCACAGGCGCCTTTCGCCGAGGTGGGCGAGAAAAAGCATGAGTTCCCCGATGCTGCCGCGCTGCTGGCGCTTGAGCACTGGGCCGACGAGCACGAAACTGCCGTGCTGGTGGTGTCGACCGATTCCGACTGGCAGCGATTCTGCGCGGCGCATCCGCGGTTGATTTGGACGCCCAATCTGAGCGGCGCCCTTGGTGCGTTTCAGGACGAAAGTGCGCAGTTCGCCGCACGGCGGCTCGCCGAATCACTGGTCGACGGCACGGCCCCGGCGATCACGGAGGCGTTGCTTGCGGCGGGCCGGAATTTCGTGCCCCAGGTCACGTTGCTTGTGGACGCTCACTCGTCGGCATTCGACCTCACGTGGAGCCATCTCGCGCAACTCGACGATATCCGTTGGCACACGACGAATGGTGTGCTCGACGACTTCGAGGCGATCGATCACCGCGACGGCAAGGTGGTGGTGCGGATCGAGGGCACGCTGCTGACGAAGGTCGTGATGACGTTCACGTTTTCCGCTGGCACGGGCACCGGCGACGCGACCATCCCGATCGGCGACCGAACGATGGTGCTCGATATCGAGATACCGTGCGCGATCCTGGTCACGCTCGACGCTGACACATCCCGGCATATCGTGTTCCACGACATTGAATTTTTGCCGACGGCCCATTCGATCCTCTTCGGCGAGATCGAGCCGGACTGGGATGCGTCGCGCGACGTGAGGGGATGGCATGACCCCATGGTGTGACATCGCAGCGGCCGGAGACCCGTGATGTTCGGACGACATCCGCCCGTTCCCTGCTGCATTTGACGCCCGCCCACTTCGCGCTGTACCGCGCGTATTTGGAGGGGATCGAAAAGGCGACCTTGAATGCGGACTACGGCGCGCCGGGAACCGACGTGCGCGTCACGCGCCGCACGCTCGCGACGCTGCGCGACACGCTGACGATCGCCGCGGGGCGCGCGGCACATCGACGCCGCGCATCTTGTGCGGCTGACGCCCGGCGGCTTGCCGCGCGACGCACGCCCGTGCCAACGGATTCGGTATCCTAGAGGCGTTCCAGCGATACGCGGTGCCGGCGAAGGAGATCGCGAAGTGACACACCCGATGACCGCCGTCCAGCAGATGTTCATTGAATGGTGCATCGGCTACATGAAGTTCCGGATCGCCGACGCGATGTCGGTCGGCCTGATGTCCCTCGAGGCCGAGCGCTACGATGCGCTGTGGACCACGCTGCAAAAGGGGCGATACGGCTTCCTCGATGACGACATGATCGAGACCGGCCGGCGCCTGTTTCCGGACGCGCCGAACGCACCGGAGGGTTCCGGGCTCGACGCGGCCTACGAGCACGTGTGTACGGCGCTCGACGACTGGTTGCCGAGCTTCGTCATCCCGCCAGGCCAGGTGTCGTTCCTGCCCGACCCCGAACTGCCGGACGGTGAGCCCGCTACGTGAGCGGCCGCCACGATAGAAGCCACCGTGTGAACCGAGAGGATCTCAACAACGCATCTGACAGCCTTGCAGCTCAAGGAAAGCGGGTGGGGCGGAGGCGCAGCGGCCGGCGTGGCGCTGATCGCGCTGGCGTGCGTCGACCACGGGCTCTCGGTCGTGTGGCCAGCGAGCTAAGGGCTGGTTCACCCGCTGGCGGCGATCGCCGCGGCGAACCTGCCGCTGCTGGCCGTGTACCTGATCATGCGATCCTGAGCGACGGGCGAACCCGGCTGCGGCCGGGTTTTTGTGGCACACGGTAAATGTTGATAACTCCTCTTATCGGCATCGCGTTTAATGCCATAGGATCCCGCAAGCGCGGTTTAACGCTGCGTTAGCGGGGTAGGAAATTAGGGTAAATACCTAGATGAATTGATGCGAGATGGGGTCAGCGACGTCCTATACCCTACGTCGCGCACAGCGCAGGTTTGAACGCCTTACGCGATACCTTGAACTGAATAGGAGTCGCGCATGCGAACAAAAATCCGGCGCTGGGCCATCCGGCTCGTGGTGGTCGTGGTGCTCTGCCTGCTGGCGAGCCCCCCAGCTTATTGAACCGCCACCCGCCCCGCAAAGGGGCGGGTGAACCCACCGGGCGCGAGGGCGGCCCGCTATCGATCGATACGACAATAACCCGACGACCACCATGACCGCCACGCTTTACCAGCTGACCGCCACCGCCGCGCAGATGTGCCTGCCGGTGCCGGCTACCGCGCCAAACGGCTTACTTGACCTGCTCGACCACTGGCAGACCCTGATCGGCGCGACCACCGGCGGTCTGCTCGGCGTGGCCGGCGCATGGATCGTCGCCGTGTCCGCCCGCAGTCGCGAGCGCCGCATCGCGGCCAGTATGGTGCTGCCGGACCTGATGCAGGTGGTCGCGGCCGGCCAGAGCCTGGAAAGGGAGCTCGACGGCATTCCGAAGATCGAAGGCTTTGATCGGGAGCAACAGGCCGACGCGCGCGCGACGATCGGTACCAAGACGCTGGACGCGAGGCGCCCCCGCCTGTTCACGCTGCATACGTCGGCGATCGGCCAGCTGTCGGACATCGATGCGCGCTTATACGCGCACCTGTTCCAGTGCCGGATGATCCACCAGGCGTTCGAGGACGGCATGGAGGCACGCCGGGCCAGGCACCACGCGCTGATGACCCGGAGTTTCGACCCACGCACAAGGAGTGCGATTCCGCCGGAAGGACCGCCCGATCGCCAGCTGTATGCGGACTGGCGCCTGTGCGTCGAGCACGCGACACTGGCCAACTATTTCCTCGATCAGCTGGTGTTTGCCCGCTGGCCGCGCTGGTGCCACCGCGTGCGAATGAAGCTGCGCCCGAACGAACTCGATCAGCGCTCCGCCGCACTGCTGAAATCCGGCACGCTGCCGGCTGCGCTCCCGAGCCCCGACGCGGCGCCGGCGGGCCTCGATTGAGCGCGTTTCACTTTGTCGGCTCACGCCAAGCTTGACACGAAAAAATGTCGTGTTACGATTTCAAGCACGACATTTCTTCGTCCTTGGAGGTGGTCCTGATGTCCGATATCTTTCCGCCCCTTGGCTCCGAGCGGCCGACCGCCGAGATGCTGCGCAAACTGCGCGAGCGCAGCAACCGCACGCAGAGCCAGATGGCTACCTTACTGAATCTGACCGAACGGCAGTATCAACGGTTCGAAGCCGGCGATAGCGACATGCCGCTCGCGACCTGGGAACTGCTGCTGCGCGTGTGGGGCGCACGGCATCCGATCGACTTCATGCAGGTCGTGGATGGCCCGACGCGGGGTTGGGACACGCTGCGCGACGCCGAGCGTGACACGATCCAGCCCGGCGACGTGGTCACGCTGCAGCCGATGGTTGGACCGTTGGTTCGGGCGACCGTGACTCCGGATCTTGGCCGCGAGCGCCACCCCGACCCCGACATCTACGGGGCGCAGATTGCCGAGTTCGTCGGTGCCGACGACGTCGGCGACCGCTATCAGGGTTTCCGGATCGGTGAGCATGTCACCTTCGTGCTCGCGAACGTGATCCATGTCGAGCAGCGCGTGCCGCACGACCGCGACAACGTCGGGCTGCAGCTGCGCATCGATGACGCGCGTGCGGTCGGGCTGCGCAGCGCCGGCGAACTGCAGTTCGAGAAACTTACGAGCCTCAAGGATCCTGTCGTCGGATTCATCTTGCGGGCCGAGAAATGGCTGGTCATCAAGCAGCAACTCGACGCGGCGCAGATCCCCCACGTGTGGCGTCGCCTGGCGCGCTGCAATACCGAAGTACGCGCGCACGGCGCCGACTGGCCTACGCCGTAGTGCGCCTGCGCGCTGATCCGGATACGAAGACTAGATGTCCCACCCGAACTTCACCCTTTGCCTCGTCGCCGCGCGGATTGACCAAACGCGTCGCGGCGGCGCTCGCAACCGCAACGGAGCCCTCTGATGCGCAAGGAATACGAACTGCAGACCGACGTGCTCGCGACGATCGTTGCCGCCGTGCCGGTTACGCCGAAGCATGCCGAGTTGCTGACCGAGTTCGCAACACGCACCGACTATCGCGGCGCACGCTACGCGGTGACACGCGACGAGTTCTCCGAACGGCCGGCGCGCGTGATCGATGCGGAGGGCCGCGAAATCGCGGCCGACTATCACGCGTGGATCGACGCGGAGCTCGACGCCCACGGCGGCTCGGTGCAGGACGTGTTGCTTGCGCACCGGGATGCCGGTTATCAGCTGGTCGAGGTCCAGCCGCTGTTGCACTACTTCGTGTACGACCGCGGCGGCGACCAGGACAATTTCGTGCAGATCGAGGTGTGGGAAGAACAGGAGTTCGTCGAGCGCGAAGTGTTTCCGCGCACCCCGCCGTGGCGCCTGCCGGATACGCGGGACTTGCGCTCGGGGTGGCACGACATGCCCGTCGAACGGTTCGAGCGGCGCACGCTCGGCGCGCCGCGCTATCGCCTGGAGGTCGTGATCGACATGAAGCACTTTTCGGCACTGGCCGAGGCGACCTATAACGAGCGTCGGCAGCGCGACGGCGATCGGCAATTGGTCGAGCGCAACGTCGACACGTGCGAATCGCGCGTGATCAGCGTGCGCGAACTCACGCCCGGCTACGACAATCAACAATGGCGGGGCCGCCGATTCTTCGACGATTGGGCCGCGTCGAGCGCCGGCCGCGCTGGCGAGCGCGTGTGTCAGCGGTGGGTGTTCTCCACCGAGGACTATTTCGACCCGCGCACTGGCCGCGACATGAACTTCGTGCCGCGCTGGACCCATACGCGCAAGATCGCGGCACTGAAGAACACCGCGAAGCTCGACGTGTACAGCCTCGCCGGCAAGCTGACGCAATTCGACGAGCGGATCGGCCACCGGTTCGCCTGGTACTTCTACGGCCTGCACGGCAACCTGATCCTGAGTGGACAGATGGAGCGCATGCTGGAGGCCGCCGAGGCGGGCCTGATCGTATTGCCCGAACACGACTACCAGGTGCTGCGGCGCTGGGGCGACGATCAATACGGATTTTGACGGGAATCCCCGAGGAGTACAGCGATGAAGGAAACAACGACCGTCAATCTGCGGGGTACCTACTTCTGGCCGATCGACGAAGTCCCCGCCAAGCAAATCCAGTGGACCGGTATCGACCTGTCCGACGTACTCGATGGGCCCCTGCCAGGTCTCTGCGCGTATTACGGGCACTCCGCGCGTCACGCGGTCAGCGTCGACCACCAGCGCGTTTTCCAGAACGGGGGGAGCGGCCGAGCGAAGGGCGAACGCCCGACCCGCGCAATCGCGACGCTCGAGCTGGACGTCGCGCTGACCAATCCGGTGCCGGGCAGTACGAACCCGATTGACCGGTGGAAGCGTGTGGACACGCCAGTGCTCGATCTCCGCCAGGACCGCTATCCTCGCGACTTGCTGCCGCTGCTCGAGGCCAAGTATGGAGCGAAGCGCCGCCGCGGGGTATGCGCAGCGCTGAGCGCGGCGCCGACCCGAGCGCGGGAGCTCCTCTTCGACCTCCCGCATCTCGAAGCGGTCGTGATGCCACTTCACTGCAAGGACGATACGCACCGCATAGTAATGTGGGTGGTCGATCCGGCAAAGACCGTTACGCGGATCGCCTCGCCGCTGTCAGGGATCACGTTCTCACTGCCCACGCGGCAAGATTTGTAATGCTCAATCACGGTGAAGGGTTGGTTGAAGTAATGCAGCAGAACACGGCTTACCGCATGCGTCCGGATGCTGTTCGTGTGCTCGATCATTATCTGACGGAGGAGCGCCGACACGCTGACAGCCAAGCGCTGCAGCGAAAGGTGATGATCCTCGGTGGAGTGGCCGCTTTTGCGACCTTGGTGCAAGCCGCTGCGAACGTCAAGCAGGCATGGTTCGAAAAGCCGGTTAGCGAGGCTCCGGCCGTCCATTCACCACGCGACGGCGCGGCCGCCGCGGCGCGATCATCCTCTGTCGCGGCTGCACAAATACGAGGTGCTCAATGAAGGGGCGCAGCCCGCTCGGCGTCTGTAGACGCCGAGCTGGTCGCTTGAATGAGGCGTCGTGCGGCACTGATCTGCGCGACGTTGCGCGACACGCTGCTGATCGCCGCAAGCGAACGCGCGACATCGATTCACATGCGAAAGTGTATTCGCATGTTGCTAGGTGGTTACCAAAATTCGACACCCCGAGCACCAGCTCGCTTGTAAGCCGCCTGGTGGAAATCCTGCAGGTCGAAAGCACGGCGACGCGTGTCCAACGCGCAGATGGCTGCGGCCTCGACTACAAATCGAGCAGGCGCGAATCGATCTACATCGATCGCATTGCGGCGCACCCAGCCGGTTTTTCCCCACGCCTCAATTAACTCCATATTCCCGAGCAGTCGGTCGAACGCATCGACCCGTTCGAGGAAGCAGGCCCGCGTGTTTTCGTCCGAGAACACGTCGGTTGCGACGGTCGCGAGAGCAAGCTCGTAAGGGCCAGGATCCGCACCGTAGAACGAAATCAGCATCCCGCGAATTTTCGAAACCCGGCGAGCATCGACCAACACCTCGCCATCGTAGATTGCGCCGGCCAACTCGAAGGCGGTACAGAACAAGCGTGGTATCAACAAAGGGACGATCACGATGGCCTCCGGTGCTGTAGCGAGTACGGTATAGGCGAACGCGGCTGTTACCGCAAGCAGTCCCGATTTATTGTCCGTTCGCGTAATCCCGACTCGTTCCAGAGGGCGTTGCACCGAGCGTCCAGCATAGTCGATCGTAGTGAAATTTGCGTTATCCTGCTGCGGTGATCGTGTGACCAAACAACTCTTCATGCTGATTCGCAAACAAGGACGGATAGTCAGGTTGGTGCGCATTGAACGTAAGCGGTCGAGTATCGACGTCTACCCGAAAGTGCTCTGAGCAAGGAGTATAGGTGTCCACCTATTCGGAAGGTGGACACTTATGGCTGACAAAGACTCAGAGTTAAGAGTAGTTCGTCACAGCAGCGATGGCCGTCGCCGCTATGACGAGAAAGGCAAACGGGCCCTCGTTGAGGCAGCGCTTCAACCCGGTGTCTCCGTTGCCCGTCTCGCGCAGGAGCATGGGATCAATGCCAACCTGCTGCGCAAGTGGATCACGAAATACCTGATGGAGCGCGAGAAAGGCATCTCGTCAACGTCGCAGAACAATGGCAGCGACGAGCGCGATCTGCCGAGGCCGGATGAAATTGACGGCGTCGCCATCGATCTCCCCGGTTCGCGTAAAGCGGCCGCGGTCACGGTAGTTCCATCCGCGTTCGTTCCGGTTGTGTCAGTACCGCAGGTGCCGGCGCCCACATCTCCATCACCATCGATGACACTCGCGCTACAGGTGCGGCTGGCGAACGGCGTCGAACTCGAACTTGGCAAGGCAATCGCGACCATCGACGAGTTGACAACCCTGGTTCAGATTCTGGGGAGGATGCCGTGTTCCGGTTCGACGACGATCTGAAAGTCTACCTGCATCGCGATCCCGTCGACTTCCGCTATAGCATGAACAGCCTGTCGATCCTCGTCGAGCAGTCGATGCGTCTGAACCCGATGGATGCTTCTCTCTACGTGTTTGGCAATCGACGTCGTGATCGGATCAAGATCCTCGGTTGGGATGGGAACGGGTTCTGGCTGCTGATGAAGCGCCTCGAGGCTGACCGTTTCACCTGGCCCGACAAAAAGACCGAAGTCGTGACGATGACGACCGCCCTTCTGCATGCGCTGCTCGATGGTGATGACATTACCACGATCCAACGGCATCCGAAGCGAGAATATCGTCGCGTCAGTTGAACGTGCGATCGGCATGCCAGTCAAAGCAGCATGCCGCTCCAGGTCACCATCACCGCCGACGAACTTGCTGCGCTGCTCGCGATACGCGAGGCGTACGATTCGCTGCAGCGCGAACATGAAGAGGCTCGCAGTGCGCTGCGTCTGGTGACTGCTGAACGCGATCTCGCCGAAGAACGGCTGCGAGCCTACCGAAACGAATTGTTCGGTGCGAAGAGCGAATCACGGACCTCGGATCAACTCGGTCTGTTCAATGAAGCGGAGGCAATCGGCGCGAACGCGACGCCCGCGCAGGAAGATATCCCGGACACCACGGTTGCTGCACATACGCGCAAGAAGCGTGGCCATCGCAAGCCGCTTGATCCCAACTTGCCGCGCGAGGTCGTGCGGCACGAACTACCCGAAGCTGAGCGCTTCTGCGCCCACGACGGACACGCGCTCGTCGAGTTCGGCGTGGAGATCAGCGAACAGCTCGATGTGATTCCGGAGCAGCTTCGCGTGATTCAGCACCAGCGCGTCAAGTATGCGTGCCCATGTTGCGATCTCGGCATCAAGGTTACACCGGCGCCGGCGCGTATCATCCCTCGCGGACTGTTGAGCGAGTCGGCGCTCGCGTGGATCGCCACTGGCAAGTATCAGTTCGGCATGCCTTTGTATCGCCAGGCTGGCCTACTGCGCCGCTTCGGCGGCGACATCTCGTCGAACACGATCGCCGCCAGCGTGGTCCGCGTCGGCCTCGCGGCGCAGCCCGTGATCAACCTGATGCGCGACGCACTGCTCGAGGCCGAACTGATCTACTGCGACGAGACGACGTTCCAGGTCCTGAAGGAGAAAGGTCGCCGGCCCCAAACGAAGAGTTATCTCTGGCTGCAGATGAGCGGTTCGGGAACGCCAATCCACTGCTTCACCTATACGCCCGGGCGAGGCGCCAAGCTGGCCGACAAGCTGTTCGCCGGCATCCGCAAGGGCGCGGTCCTGATGACGGATGGCTACGAGCCCTATAACGACATCGCACGGCGTTACGAGCTCGAACACCTCGGATGTTGGGTGCACCTGAGGCGCTACTTCGTCAAGGCCGAAGACAGTGTGCCGAAAGCCGCACGCACACCAGATCTACTTGCGACGCGCTTCATCAAGCTGATCGGCAAGCTGTTCGCTGCGGAAGCGCGTACCGAAACGTGGCAGGCCGAGCGTCGACAGCGTTTACGACGACGATACAGTGCCCGCGTACTCGACACTATCCAAGCACTGGCGCTCGAGCAGTCGCCGGGTGTCGTGCCGAAGAGCTTGCTCGGCAAGGGCCTCACCTATCTGCGTGAGCAGTGGCCGAAGTTGATCCGTTACATCGAAAACGGCAACTGGCCGGTTAGCAATAATCCCTGTGAAAACTCGATTCGCCCGTTCTGCGTAGGTCGCCGCTCGTGGTTGTTTGCTGACACCGTGAACGGCGCGACGGCGAGTGCGAACCTCTACTCGTTGATCGAGACGTGTCGCGCGAATCGTATCGATCCCTACCGCTACCTCACTTGGCTGTTCCAGCGTCTGCCGTTGGCGAAAACCGCCGACGACTACGACGCGCTGCTTCCCTGGAAGCTGCCGGCCGACCTCCGCTGACATACGTTCCTACTACACCTCACGTGCTCCGCCATCTCGCTCTGAGGGGCGTCGCTAATGGATCGCATACCATTGAACCGTCGAAAGGGGCCGACACGGGCGGGCGATCGCGCGACTGCCGTCAAGGTGTTCGTCGTGTTGTCGGTGCGTTTCACATCGACGAACCAGTGCCACCGACGTTGCTGAACGCGTTGAGTCGCAACGAACGCCGGACGCTTTCGTGTTGGATGGCTGTCTATCGCGAAGAGCAGGCCCGTGCACGAGCCGTGCCGGTTCTCGCCACGGTCGCCCAGCAATTCGACACAATCGTTGCAGCATTAGATGCTGCTGCCGATACTCTGCCGGTCGCGGACGCCGAGCACCTGTGGGCGCAATTGCAGGCTATCTCTCGCGCGCTGAAGCGGGCAGGGCATGCGCGACCGCGAGCTGCACGTCGGCCGGCTCGACCGGCACCTGGTCAACGAGATTTCTTTTGTGAAACCGACGAACTTGTGCAGCCTGCCCGACAGTAAGTGATCGTCGGCATCGTGACCTTGTCAAGTCTCAATCCGCGGCCGGTGCCTCTGATGGGTATTTCCGCTGCTAGTCGTAGCGCTTGATGAAGCGATCGAACACGGAAGGCGGGTTCAATACCTTGGCCGATTTGTTCTCTAGATCCACGGACCCGTCGTCATCACTGATCGTGACGAACAGCGTGATTTTCTCGCGCTCCGCACCGGTTCCGAACAGTCCTTCCTGATCGAGAAGTCGCAGCGCCTCGATCATGTCGCTCTGGAGATCTTCAAAAAAGACGTGAAACTTCGCTTCCGGAAAGTTCGGTCCAAGTACCGTGTCGGCCAACCTTTTGCATAAGGGATTGAACGAGTCCGACTCGGCTGCTTCATACGCCCATTCGCCGGTCGCCCACGTGAACTCCGGAGCATCTTCGTCGTCACCGATTTCCATCTGTTCGCGGACCCGCTTCAACCCCTCCTCAGTATTGGCGGCCGGCACGACGGTCATCGCGCCACTGTCGGTGTAGAGAGCAAAAGCATAAAAATGTTCGTCGGGATGTGCCGCAAGAAGGGCGCGGTAAGTCACTCGCGCCGCGTCGGCAATCTCCCGCGCGAAATCAGGAAACACGCTCATATTGACCCTCGCTGTATGACCTAGTCGTTGTTACCTAGAAAAACTTCTCGACCGATTCGTTGTAGTTCGGCCCGCATTGCTGCTTGTCCTTCAGCGCGCGGCAGATCCATCGCGCTGATTCTAGCATCGGACTTTTCCCACGCATCGGCTACCGCCTTCGCGTTAACTGCGGAGTGGCCCTCGTTGGGTGCCCACATCAAGGCGTCCTTGTCGTATACCGGATCAATATCCCATTTCTTCGCGACTGCACGGCTTCTCTCAAGCTGCTTCAAGATGGACGGGCGCGTCTTGAAATCCCCCTTGAAGATGATGTGGTGGGCGTGCGGCTTGATCATTCCCTCCGGCGCCTTCGTGCCGGATATCTTCTCGAAGTACCTCCCCCAGCAGTCCTGTAACCCCAGCGGGTCCATGAACTCTATAGGATTGTGCACGTAAGATTGTGTTCGGTATCCGCCTTCGAGTCCGATCGGATCGCTGCTCAGGTATTGTCCAGAGTCGGGGTCATAGTATCGATGGAGGTTGTAGCTCAGGCCAGTCTCGTCGTCTGCCCACTGACCCGGGAATCGATGCGACGAGTCGACAATGGTGCTTATCGGTTCGTTCGCCGCTGCTCGGGGCGGTAACTTTTTTCCCCAGAGCGAATAGGAGCCGGTCCAAACAGCCTTCCCGGTCGAATCAAACACGGCCCTCGGCAGCCCAATCTGATCCGTCACGATCGGGTAAAGGCCGTCGTCGGTCTCTTGCGCGAGGGGCAGATACGTGTTGGGTTCGATGTGCCAGGTGACACATTGGCCGGTGGTGCCGTCTCGCATCTCGACCCATTGCTCTGCGAGCGTGGCGCCGTCCCAAAGGAACCGTGTAGCTTGCCTGTCTCCGACGTGTCGCTTCTCGATGCGTCGGTCGAACGCATCGTAGCCATAGGACCAGACTCCTCGTTCGGGCGTTACGACCTTCACCAGACGATTCAGGCCGTCCCAGGTGTACAGCCACGTCTGGGCTCGGAATCCCGGGCGGGCGACGGTCTTTTCGATTGTCCGCCCCCGCTTGTCATAGCGGTACCTGATGTACCCGACTTGCTCTGGCAGTCCGCCTGGCCGATACATGTGAGCATCCACGGCGTCTTGGTGGCCATGCGCCGCAACGTTCATCGCCGCGTCGTAGCGGAAATGCTCGGACGGGTGAAAGAGGCTCGTCGCGGACACGACCTGCCCACGTGCGTCGTACTTGACCTCGAGCGAATCGGTGTTCGTTTGCAGACGCTCCAGTTGGCCCGCTTGATCGTATTCATAGACTTGGCGGGTCAATTGCTCGATCGCGCGAACAGAATCGGTTTGCAGAGCTTCGAACGCGGCACGCGGCCCGGCAACTTGGCGCTGAAGCCGTCCCACGGGATCGTAGTCCTGCCGCGAGAGGAAGTCGCCGAATTGTCCGCCGGTCATTCGCCCAAGGCCATCTCGATGGATCGCTAGACCGGCAACCTTCGAGCAAGCTCCCAGGGCGTCGTACGCATATGCAGTTTCACGTCGCGGCGTCGTACGCACGAGACGCCTTCCCTCCGCATCGTACATGTGACGTAGGAGTTCGCCGTTCTGGTCTTCGGCAATAAGCCGGCCGCCACAGTCATACGCGAAATTCGTGATATGCGTCGCTTCGCCGTTCACCGAGGTGGCCGATGCGAGATGACCACTTGCGTCGTAGCGGTAGAGGAGCTTGGCGTCGCCGGCGTCGATTTCGACGACTCGGTCGTACAGATCGTAGGCGTAGCGCCATTGACCTCCATCGGGAAGCGTCTTTGCAAGGAGCTTGCCAGTCGCATCGCGCGCGTAGCGCGTCTCGCGCCCACCCCAGTCGATTTCGCCGACGAGACGGCCGGTGGCGTCGTATTGATAGGTGTAAGTTTCGCCGAGCTGATTGACAACGCGTGTCAGGCGGGTCGCATGATCGTATTCGAATTGGATCATGTGGCCTGTCGCGTCGATCGTCGAAGTTAAGAGATCGAAGGGGCCGTAGGTTCTTTTCGTCGTTCGTCCGAGCGGATCGATCCACTCGACGGGCAAGCCCTCGCTGTTATAGCGCACACGCAACACCGAACCGTCTGGACGTGTGAGAGCGGTCAACTGTCCGCGGGGATTGTCGGGCCCGTCGACGTAGCTGAAGCGGGTCGTTGCGCCGTCCGGCATGGTCTCTTCTAGCACGCGGCCAAGCAGATCGACCTTGCGCAGCAACTTTGCGCCAGAGGGCAGCTCAACAGAGCGAGGACGATGGTGCTCGTCGTAACTAAGCTTCGTTTCGCGCTCGCCCTGAACGATTCGCAAGAGCTCGCCCCGGGCGCCATACCGATAGCTCGTTCGCACGCCGTCGGCGTCGGTGCGTGCGATGATGCGGCGCAGATGGTCGTACTCCCACTGAATCTTGCTTCCGTTCGGTTGAATTGCGGAAAGCAAAAGCTGCGAATCGTCGTATTCGAACTGCAACGCGCGGCCACCGTGGTCCTCAACCTCGACCAACAAACCGACGTCGTTATAGCGGAACGTGGTCCGCCTGCCGAGCGCATCGGTCCTGGCAGTGAGATGGCCGAACATCCACTCATTCCGGACACATGCACCGGTTGGATCGGTCTCCGCGATCACCATGCCGTCGTCGTCGTACTCGAACACACGCTGTCCGTCTGCGTCGATCACCCGAGTCAGGCGGCTTTCGTATATGAAACGACCAGTGTGGTAGCCCTCGGCGGTGCCGGTCTCGATCACTCGTCCGTCAGAATCATAGAGATACCGAACATCGGTCTGGTCACTGTCGCGCCAGCGGACCATCCACCCATCGGCGTCGTACTCGTAGTGAAACTGCCCGAACTGATAGCTCGTGACGTCGGCGAGCGTACCGCCGCGATAACGGTACTCGACGAGAGTGCGCGGCGTACTGTCGTTCTCGTGAAGAACTATGCGATCCGGATTCGCATCGCGTGCGTGATAGTGCACGTCAACGGTGTATCCGTCTGTATGTTCGAGGCGAGAAAGTCGATTTGAGCCATCGTAGGAGAGGGTGATTGCGTTGCCGTCGAGATCTTCAATGCGCTCAAGTCGAGACTCACGCCCGTCCATCAATGGCGCAAAAATAAGGAGTACGCGGGAATCTCTGTCCACGATGCGTGGTTCTTCGCGGCTTCCGACGAGTCGATATCGCGGCGCAGTGACATTGATGGAATTGAGCGCCATCTCTGGTGCATCGAATCCGATCGCGAGGCCTGCACCGTTGTGGAAGTACACGAATCGTCCGTCGATGATCGATAGCCGTTGCGACCACGAATCGGACCAGCGTGGGCCCAACATTCCTCTGTCATCCGAACGTGTCCGGTAACGACGAGTCAGCTCGAGCGGGAGCACGCCAGGGATCGATAGGTCGGTTCGAATTTCGAGCAGCTCACCGGACACCGGGTCGACCGGGTCTTTACATAGGGAGCGGGTTGCGTCGTCGATGCCCAGACGCTTTGCGGACACCCGTGCGATCGCGCCCCCGGCGATCCCGCCGATCAGGCCAGCAATGAATTCCTGCGTTGCCGATAGTTCAGGGTTCTTCGGCCCGTATTGCCCAGTTGTCTTGTCGATGAAGATGCTTTTGCGGCCGGAGTTGATCTTGCCGCTGCAATGAGTCTCGTGCCCGATTCGGACGAGCGGCAGACCGTTGACGAATACGGTTTTGCTACCTTGAACCAGCGGCTGCGGACCGGAATGGTGATCGCACTGCACGATGTCCGTTACGCGGGCAACCTTCTTTCCTTCGAAGAAGACGTTGCTCGAGCCAGTCTTGATCTGCCCGCAATCACTTCCCATGCTCTGGCTTGCGGAGGCGAGGGCACTGCCAAGGCTGAGGCCGGCGCCCAGTGCCGCGCCGGCTAAAACCACTCCGAGCACGCCTCCAGTGGCGATCGTTGCAGCCAGTAGGGCGCCAACGGCGACGCCGACGGCGATGCCGGCGACAATGCCCCAGAAGCCGGAGGAGTGGGCAACTGCATCGCCGACACAAGCCGGATGGGGCGCGCCGCGGCCGATCGTCAAACCCAGCGCGTCACCTGCGCCGACAAATCGATCAGCCATCCATCCGGTGAACCCAACCTCATCGAGGCCCCACGCGACACCGGCGGCTATGACCGCGGGGGCGGCGGCCAACGCGCCGGCTCCTAACGCAGCGGCGCCGGTCGCGCCAGCCCCTATCGCGGCGGCGCCGGCGGCGTACCCCGCATAGCCGACGCCGGCGCCAAGCATCGCGTAATTAGCGCCGGCGACATACTTCATCTGCTGCTGCTTAACGAGGTCGCCGTCTTCCAGTTTTTGGAGATTCGCAAGGCGCTCGTCGGCGCTACCGGTCGGTTCCTCGAAGTTCTGGTTCTCGGCCATAGGACATTCCGGTTCAGGCAGGCGCGCGGAGCTGCAGGCTCTGTAAGACGCCCCGAATCTGCTCGCGCTGGGATTCGCTTATCGTCCCGGGGGATGTGAACGTGAGCATTAGGACGATGTGGCCGTACTCCACCATGGTCATTTGTTGGTGGATCGGTGCACCATTGTTCGTCCACTTGAACTCGTGGGTTTGGGCCTGTCGATCCGAAACGGAATTCGGGGACGTTTCGATTGCGTTGTAGTCTGGGACAGTGCGCGCGAGTTTGGAGATTTCGTTCGCCGCGTACTCGTCGAACTCCATGCCCCACGGGAGCGGCTCGCGCGAGATGACGAAACTAACGCCCTCGGTCCCTGTAGCGGCCGAGACGAACACGTTCATTGATTTGTCCAACCACTCCGCAGGGATCGCGAGTTCGCCCTCTTGCATTCGGTACGCCATGGTCCGTCCTATTCTGTCAGCCGTTCTTCGGGTTAATGTGCGTAGTGGGCGCCTGCGCAATGATCATGCTTTCGTTGATCCGAATGATGGAACCGCCCTTGTAGATTTCGATAGAGTCGCCGGTCATGTGGATCTTTGTGCCATCGTCACCGCCGACCTTGATCCAGAGTTCCTTCGTTTCAATCGTATGGACGCCTTGGGGCGTTTGATGAAGCGTGTTGCCCTGTGCCACTACGTCCGTTTGATTGCCGACAGATACGGTGGTCGTGTGGTTACCTTCGGCCACATGAATTGTGCGATCGCCCTTTAAAACCTTCGTCGACTGCGCGTCCTGGACGACCGTGTGCATGTCCTTTTGGGCGTGCATATACAGCAGCTGCGCACCGTTGACGTCGCTCATAAGCAACTCGTTCCCACCTTCGCCTTTGTGGGTTTGGCTCTTGATACCCATTGTTTGGCCGGCCGCGCCGTGGTAAGGATTCCCTTGCTCACCATTGAACACGCGGCCCACGACGACGGGATTATCGGGGTCCCCTTGATTGAACGACACGATCACTTCTTGGCCGATTCTGGGGATTGCTGCCGCACCCCAACCGGCGCCGGCCCATGGCTGCGAGACGCGTATCCACATCGAATCGGATCCGTCCATCTTGCCGCGGCGGTCCCACAAAAAGTGGAGCTTCACGCAGCTGCCGTTCGTGTGAATCTGTTCGCCCTTCGGGCCGACGACGATGGCGGACTGTGTGCCGTTGACGACAGGCTTCGGCGTCGTCCGCTGCGGCCGGAAGGGGATTTTTATGGGCAGTAGAGAGAAGCTGTTGCGATAGGGCAGCTTCGAAGCGTGCTGTGTGTAGTCGTTCACCGCTTCGTGTCGAACGTGAAGGACTGCGTAGTCTTGGTTATTCGCGAGGACGGGGTGTCCTGTCACGCTCACCCGGCCGGCCGTTGTCATCCGCCAGGCGAAGCCGCGGCCAACGAATCGGTGCGCCTGGGCCTCTTCGGCTTCCATCGCGTATCGTGCGTAGCGATTTCCGTCGTCGCTGTGGTCATACAGTGACTGGTGCTCGTATCGCTCTGTCGTTCCGAGGCGCGCGTGATCGAGGTTTTGCGGCCCGGCCTCGACGAGCATCAACGGCGACGACGGCTGCTGGTGGTTGAAGTCCCGATACGTTACCTTTCCGACACCGAACCGGCGCCCTTCGTGGAGCTGGTCAATTCCGTTGAACTCGCTCGATTGGCTATCCGCAAATGGGACCGAGGCGAGCCCTTCGATGGGCTTAAACGCGAGGTTGCTGTCACCGATCGCAAGGATATGCTTGTCCTTCTCGTAGCGATGCGTCCAGATCAACCCTTCCTGCTCCATCAGCCGCGCGCAGAAATTGAAATAGGACTCCTGGTACATCACGACGTACTCGATGGGTTTCTGGGTCGAATGAATCTCGAATGCGAAGTCGGCGAACCCGTGTTCCTGGAAAATCTCGCGCAGGATGTCCTGGGCGGTCTTGTTCTGGAAAATCCGGCAGTCGGTAGAGCGCGTCAGGAACCAGAACCAGGGAACGACCGTCATGTGATATTGGGTGACCCGGCCGGGATTGCCGGCACGGTCGAAGGACGAGACATAGCCGTCAAAGTATCGGAAGTCGTCGCCCCCGCCGGTCGCAACGATCCGGTCAAGGGTAGAAAGGCTGGCTTGGTGATCGAGCTTGAGCTTCACCTGTTGCCCGATCAGCTTGTCGGGCGTCAAGTCGTGTGCGTGGGATAGCAGGTCGAGATGAATCTCAGGCAGCCGGTTCACATACTCATCGACGATCGCTGCGCTGACCAGCAGGACGTCCGGCCCCAGTGGTGTCTCGAGCGTTACGTAGCGGTTGAGTTGCGTGAGCTTCGCGACGCCGCCAGTCGCGGTGTTAATCGCGTCGGCAATCGACGATGGCGTCTTCTCCATCAGCGAGAAACCGGTCTGCGCTAGCTGCATGGCGCGCTGAACGGTGTCGAGATGGCCGGCGACTCCAGCAAGGGGGCCTATATTGCCGGCGACAGTAGATGCGACCGGACCAGCGAGCCCGCCGAGAGCGCTCAGCGAGCCGAACGGGCTGCCGCCCATACCGCCGGGAGGGCCGCCATTTGGCGCAAAACTCATTGTTCTTCCTTCGTCTCAGGTTCCGCCGGCCAGGCCGGACGGCCTGAGGCATCGCTAATTTAGGGGAAAACGAGAGGTTACGGAAGTCTCGCACAAACGTTTTACAGATTCTGACAATTTCACGCCGGACGGGGCAGAATCTGCGCCGGCTGTGTTTCGGCTTCGGCTGGCGGGAGCCACCCGAGGGGACAGAGGCGAGGGAGGAGAATCCAGCGCGCAAGTGGCCTGAAGCGAAGGCGCGGCGCGGCCAGATAGGCCTGGACGGCCGCGCAGGTACCGTACATGCGGAAGCGGTCCGACTGCATGAAATGGTCCGACCCTATGGTGATCCGCAGGTCTTCGTAGGCAGATCAGGTGGGACTACTTTCGAGGCGATCGACCAGAAGGGACGGAGGCGGGCGAGAGTGTCGGCCCGGACTCGTTAGAGCAGAGACATCTGGATTGAATCGCTCTCTAGAACGGCGTGAGCGACATCACTTTTGGGGCGCTCGCGCCGCTCGGATCGTTGTTCATTCTCGGGTAGAGGGTCACCGCCGGCGCTCGGCCCGAACTTGCGTACCCACTCGACACCGAGTACGTCGGAGGAGAAAGCAACGCCCGGCGCGACCCGTACAAGCTGGCTCATCCGACGATCCTCTTAGAGAGAATGAATATCGAAGTGTGAAGCTGCGTATCGTGCGCTGCAGTTCCAAACTTCGACGTCGTCACGGGTAAAGGTAGTCCATCCATCCGTGACGATCATCTCCGCGCACGGAAATACGTCGCGATGTCCGTTTGCTGTTGCTGCGACGATCGTACGCTCACGACACGTCGCCCAGTACTTTCCATCGGACAGAGGTGGGGCATCGTGATCAACTGTCAACTCGGCTCACTGTTCGATCAGAAAACGATCGCGATTCTTGGCTTTCGCAATCCACTGCGGTGCTTTACCGCGGCCGCTCCACGTCGCGCCGCTCTTCGGATCGCGATATTTCGGCGCAATCGGAGCGCGGGGGCTCGCTGCAACGGCGCGCCGTCTACCGAAAATCTGTTCGGGTGTGATGTCGTATTCGGCAACCTGTTCACGGATCGAGGTGATGATAGCGTCGAGTTCGGCAAGTCGAGCCTCTTCCGCTTGCTGTGCCAGTGCGTCTGCCTGCGCTTTAAGTTCGAGATAAGTAGACATATTTGGAGCAGGATTCCGTTGTTGGAAAGTGGTGCGGGAAGCAATGCGCACAGCTTCGACGCATTGTTGCGGCTTGTCAAATCGCCTCTACGGCACAGGCGGAAATACGGCTGGACGGCATCATTGGCCAATGAGCACTGCAAGCGCTTGGAGGCATACCGGGAAGCCAAACAGTACAGTGGGGATCGCAATGAACACGGCAATGACTATCGTGAGCGGATCTGATTTTTTGACCCCGATCGCGCCTGTGATCAGGAAAACGTTAGTCGCGACGACTGTGACGACAACCTTGATAATGAGTGATGTCATTCTTTCAACCCGGATTGGCTTGTCTTAAAAAAGCAGATGACGGTGTCGCGGGCCATCTGCAAAAAATCAGTTAGGAGTACGTTTGACATAATTGTATTCATCGGGAGCGCGTATAGCAGTTCGCGCGATCCCGTGCGTGACCCGGCGGTATCGATGACGGTATCTCTAAAGAGGCCGTCACCGAGATGTGCGGTCTTCGTGAATTTTCAACGAAAACATGCCTCGATTTTCCGGTGTGGTCCCTCCAGTACCGGCAACAGCCAGCCGGATTCTTCGGTATCTTTGACGGTATCGTCGCTACGCGACCGCGTGGAAGCGGCGCCTCCGCAAGGGTTCAGCCCATCGGTTGACAATCGAGTGGGGATGCTACTTCGCAGGATGAGCTACGCGTGCGGTAGGTGAGCTGAGAGTGACAAAAGCCACGCGCCTTTTGCAAGATTACTCACGTAGCCGCCAGTCGCGCCTCACGATTCCGATCAGGCTGGAGTGTCTCAAAAGTGGTACAAGCGGATGTAGCAATGACCTGCGTGGAGGCCGGTCTGGGCATGTCGCTGGGAAGTATGGGTAGGATGATGGGTACGCGGTAATCGGGAAGAGTGGAAGTCAAACCTGGCGGGGCATTACAGGCGATAGTTGTAGTTTGCTGCCTCCGCCACCTTCACTCGCCCGCCCTTACATGCCGTTGAAAACTTTGCAGCGGCCCGAACGCGCCGTCCGGTGCCATATCGCGCGGCGTGCGCACGGCACGGACACCGCTCGCACGCCGCCGATTGGCACGATCCCTGCGTGCTCGTCACGTCGCCGGCGCGCGCTTCGCGTCGGCTGCCGATGCGGCGCCGGTGTCGCGTCGCGCGTAGCCGCCAACGGGGAAACGAGCATGCTGACCGCCCATGAATTTGCCGCGCTGTTCCTTGTGCACCACGCGCCGGAACAGATCCAAATCGACCGCGACGACGTCGTCGCACTCGTCGAGCAACAACTGATCGTGCTGCAGCGCGACGACGCATCGGGCGCACGCCGGCCCGCATTGACGGCCGACGGACTGTCGGTGCTGCGGTGCGTGCAGCGTCACGACGCCGACGAATCCCGTGCGATCGACGTCGGCGATGCGTGACGCACCGGGCGCGCGCGGCGGCACTCACCGCGCGATCGCGACGGACGCATTGACCTGCACGACCGGCGGCTGGCCTTCGAACGGCGGCGCGTGCAGAAAGCGGTCGATCACGCCGGGCTCGAACAGCAGGCAGTAGGTCGAGCCGCCGAACTGGAAGTAGCCGATCTCGTCGCCCTTGTCGACGCGCTGGCCCGGCACGACCTCGATCACGCACGACGACACGTCGCCCATCCCGACGAACACGGCCGCCACGGTGCCGATGCCGGGATCGTCGCTCGCGATCGCGACCACCGCGCGCGCGGCGACGGCCGTCATGTAGCCCTGCGAGTCGTTGAGCCCGGCCGGGTCCGGGCCTTCCGCTTCGGCGACCGAGTAATACGTGCCGTCCACCCGATACGCGTGCGTGACGACGCCGCGCACCGGCGCATGCCAGCGGTGGTAGTTGTACGCACTGAGGTAGGCCTGGTAGACGTCGCCGCCGACGAAGCGCTCGGCGAGCGGCAGCCATGCGGGCGTGAACAGGTCGCGCAGCGAATACGGCTGCGCCTTGATCCAGAACGTGTCGCGCAGCTTCACGTTGGTTTCGGTGTGATAGGGCGCGGCTTCGCACGCGCTGACGATCACGTGAGGATCGTCGGGCGCCGCAACGGGCCGCGCGCCGTCGCGGAAACGGCGCGTGAAGAAATCGTTCCACGAATCGAAGCCCCAGTGCGGCTGGTCTTCGCGATACTGGAACTGCGAGAGCCCCAGACGCTTGCGTGCGGCGTCGCAGAACCAGCCGTCGGGCGCCGACGTGTCGAGATGCGCGCGCGAATGCGGGCCGCCGAGGAAATCGCACCAGACGTTCAGCACGCGTTTCAACTGCGCATTGACGGCCGCGTCGCGAAACACCGCATGGCCCGACGGCATGCACATCGGCCAGTCGAAGAACGCGTTCAACGGGCACACGATCAGGCTTTCCTCGCTGAACGGCGGCGTGTAGGTCATCAGATGGTCGAGCACGGTCATCAGCTCGCCGATCGACGCATAGCCGAGCCGGTACCCCGCTTCCCGCGCTTCGTCGATCGCGCGGCTCAGGCTCATGCGCAACACGGCGTTGTCGTCGAACAGCCGCGCGAGTGCCTGCACGGCCGGCGTGCGCAGCCGGTCGCCGGCCTGCGCGTGCGCTTCGCTCGCGATTTTTTCGCGGAACGCGGCCATGTGCGATTCCTCGGTGGCCATCCATCCGCCGAGGCGGCGGCGTGTGGCGGGCGGCGTGTTGCGATTCGTCGGCATCGTCACCTCCGGAACGGTTGCGGTCGAACCGGGATAGCAAGACGCTTGCCCGATGGGCGGCACCGAAATTGCGGCGTTCGAGCGACCGGTTCTTTCGATGACTCAGGGAGAAGAAATGGCTACAGATTCGAACGCACGACAGACGAACGACGCGGCGACGGACGAACGCCGCCGCAACGGACAGCGGACCGTGACGCCGACGCGCAAGCCAGCACGCACGCATGCGGCGGTGTCGCGCGACGGCGCGCGGCGGCCCGAGCGCGGGAGCGGTAGTGCAAAAGGAAACGGACCGGTGACGCCGAGCCGTGGAGAAGAGGCATCGAAGCCGCTGTGGGAGGACGACAGCGGGACGATGCCGCCGGAAGAATGGTCGTGAGATGCCGACGTCCATCGTGTGCGGCACAAAATCGCTTACGAGCGGGCGTTTCGGTTGAAATTCGATTACGCGTGCACAAAATCGATTATGTATCGCACGTTTTGCACAAAATCGATTTCGGTGACGCAGGGCTGGCACCTATTCGGCGTCGGCCTCACTTTCCACGCCGCGCCGCAACGAGCACCGCAACGGGTAACTCGGCCAGGTAGCGATCGAGCGCCAGTGCACCGTCCGGCGTATCGATCGCTTGCTCCGCATTCAGCCAGTCGACCCACGGCCCTTCCACCCCGCGCGGCAGCACGACCGCCGTATCGCCCCATTCCCGAGGCGCCACACGCGGCAACCCCGGCGCTTCGCCCAGCAACCGGCACGCGAGCCGCGTCGCGACCACCACCACGGTCGCGGCGTCGTCGCACCGCGCGAACGCCACCGCATGCCTCCCGAGCGTGCCGCGCACGCGCAGCGGAACGTACGCGCCGTCCGCGAACGTCGCCGGCCACCGCGCACGCAGCGCCAGCATCCGCTCGATCAGCGCGCGCTTCACGCGCGCATCGGCCCACGTCGGCAGATACGACGCGACCGGTCCGTCGACCGGCTGCGCCGCCAGCGTCGCGAACGGCACGTCGCGCCGGTTGTCCGGATCGACGAGCGAGTGATCCCATGACTCGGTACCTTGATACAGGTCGGGCACGCCGGGCGACGCGATCCGCAGCGCGGTTTGCGTCAGGCTGTTGACGACGCCTGCCGGCGCGATCCGCGCGACGAACGCGTGCAGCCGATGCGGAAAATCGCCGGCGCCGCGCGGCGTCAGGATCGCGCGAACGAACGCTTCGCAGCCGCGCTCGTAATCCGGCTCGGGCGCGAGCCAGTCGGTGTATTGCTTCGCTTCGCGCAGCGCCTTCGTCTGCCATTGCACGACGCGCGTCGCGAGCGCGGCGAGCCCCGCCGCATCGTCGGGCGCGAGCGTCGGCGGCCAGCAGCCGACCAGCGTCTGGTACAGCATCGCCTCGGCGGCCGGCCCGGGCGTCCACGCGAGGTCGCGGTGCGCGCCGCCGCGATGCGGCAGGTTCAGCGCCGACCAGTCGAGCGACACCGCGCGCCACGCATCGGGCGCTTCGCTCAGCACCGCGAGCCGCGCACGCGCGTCCTCGCCGCGCTTGTGGTCGTGCGTGGCCGTCGCGACGAGCCCGTGCGGCACGGTGCGCGCGCGGCGCCGGTTGCGCGCATGGAAGGCGCCGCGCGACAGGCTGAAGTCGCCGGCGTCGGCGCCAACCTCGTTGCGCGACAGCAGCCGGCCATAGCGATAGTTGGCCGTATCCTCCACGCCCTTCGCGGCCAGCGGCGCGGTGAGCTGCGCGAACGCGACACGCGCCGCGGCCAGCGCGTCCGGGTTCGCACGCGGCACGCGCACGACCGGCAGGCCGAGCCACGCGGCGACGCGTTCGAGCGCGAACCGGTCGGCCGGATCGACCGCCGCGTACGCACCGTCGTACGCATGCGCGAGGACGCGACGGTCGGCCTCGGCGAGTTCGTCGCCCGGTGCCGGATACATCCGGTACACAGGGAGCCGCACCGCGAGCTCGCCGAGCACGCGCTGGATCGCGATTCGACTGACGTCGCGCGTCGCCGGCGATGCGCGCGCGATCCCGTGCAGCAACCGCGCGACCCGCGCATGCTCGACGGCGAGCTGGCGCATCAGCACGCGCCGCTTGCCGTCGAGGGCTTCCTGCGCGAACGTGCGTGCGGAACCCGATACGGCCGCCCAGTGCGCGGCGAGCGGTTCGGCGCCCGCCGGGTCGTGCAGCAGCGCGCCGACGTCGTTCATGAAGTCGTAGCCGGTGGTGCCGTCGACGGCCCAGTCGGTGCGCAGCGCCTCGCCGGGCGCGAGGATCTTCTCGACGACGACGTAGGGTCGCGCGTCGCGCTGCGCGGCGAGCCGCGCGTGCAGCCGGCGGCAATACGCGCCGGGGTTGGCGAGGCCGTCGACGTGATCGACGCGCACGCCGTCGACGAGCCCGGCCGCATGGAGGCGCAGCGGCAGCGCATGCACGGCGTCGAACACCGCGTCATCGTCGACCCGCACGGCCGCGAGCGTCGCGATGTCGAAGAAGCGCCGCCAGTTCAGTTCGTCGGCGGCCGTTCGCCACCATGCGAGCCGGTAGTGCTGACGTTCGAGCAGCCGGTGCAGGCACGCGCGCGAGCGCGCGCGGCGCGGGTCGGCGCCGCGCAATATCGCGTCGAACGCGTGCGGGCCGTGCGCGCGCGCATGGTCGCGCAGCGCCGCATGGGCGGCGGCGAGCCGCGCGCTGTCGCGTGCCGGCGCGGCGTCGAAGCGCTCGGCGAGCGCGTTCAGGTCCGCGCGGTTCGCGATGCGCAGGATCTCCGCGTAGGTGGCGACGGCGACCGGCAGCTGCCGCCCCGGGCACGCGATGGTGAAGCGGCCCGTGGCCGGATCGGCACGCAGCGTGATGTCGCCGGCCGCGAGCGCGTCGCCGTACGGCGCGCCGAGGCACGGCAGCAGCACCTTGCCGTCGAGCGCCGGGTCGGGCGGGTGCCAGTCGATGTCGAAGGTGCGCGCGTACAGGCTCGCCGGTCCCCATTCGAGCACGTCGTTCCACCAGCCGTTCGACGAGCCGCCGACGCCCATGTGATTCGGCACGATGTCGACGATGATGCCGAGGCCGCGCGCGCGCAGCGCGTCGACGAGCCGCATGAAGCCGGCTTCGCCGCCGAGTTCCGCGCCGAGCGCGCCGTAGTCGACGGTGTCGTAGCCATGCAGCGAGCCGGGTTCGGCCGTCGACACCGGCGACAGGTACAGGTGGCTGACGCCGAGCCGCGCGAAGTAGTCGACGTGCGCGGCCGCGTCGTCGAACGTGAAGCCAGCATGCAGCTGCAGTCGCAGCGTCGCGCGCGGGATCATGGGCCGTGCCTCGGCGCGCGGCGCGCGTGCACGACCGCGGCGATGCGGGCGCGCACGTCGGCGTCGAACAGCGTGTCGATCGTGCGCGGCAGCCGCTGCCGCCAGTTCGGATGGCCGCACGGCGGCCCCGGCAGATTCGGCTGCGCGTCGAGCGCCAGCAGATCCTCGAGCGGCAGCAGCGCGAGCGGCGACGGGCCGCTCGCGACATATCGGAGGATCGCGGTCACCGGCGGCATGTCGGCAGGCGGCATCGCGGCGCCGGCCGGCACGCACCCGGCCTCCTGCAGCGCGCGCCACAGCGCCGTGCGCTCGCCGGCGCGTTCCGCGTGAGCGGCGAGCAGCTCGGCAGGCGGCGCCGGCGGAGGCGTCGGGTTGCCGGGTTCGGGGCGCTGCACGGTGTCGTGTCCGAACGCCATGCTTTGCACGATCTCGTCCGAATCGTGCGCGCTCGCGTCGTCCGGCGCCGGGGCGGCGACGTCGCGCGGCGGCGTGGCGTCGTGTCGTTTCGCGGCTTCGGCGTCGGCTGCGATGCGCCGCCATCCGAGATCGACGCCGCGCCACCAGCCGGCCACGGTCGGCAAATCGTGCGTCGAGGTCGTCGCGATCGCATCGCGATCCCACGCGGACGGTGGCCGGAACGCGCCATTCGCCTCGCGCTCGAACCACAGCACGCGCATGCCCGCGACACCTTGCGCGCCGAGCCGTTCGCGCAATCCGGCCGGCACGGTGCCGAGATCCTCGCCGATCGCGATCGCGCGATGGCGGGCCGCCTCGAGCGCGACGAGCCGCACCAGATCGTCGAGCGGGTAGCGCAGGTACGCGCCGCTGCGCGGCGAGCCGCCGTCCGGCACGACCCACATCCGCGCGAAGCCGAGCACGTGATCGATACGGATGCCGCCCGCATGCGCGAACGCGGCGCGCAGCAGCTCGATGAACGGCACGAAGCCGTCCGCGCGCAGCGCCTCGGGCGACCACGTCGTCACGCCCCACGCCTGGCCGGCCGCGTTGAACAGGTCGGGCGGCGCGCCGAGCGACACGCCGCGCAGCAGCGTCGTGCCGTGCGCCCACGCGTCGCTCCCGGCGCGATCCGAGCCGACCGCGAGATCGGCGATCAGCCCGGTCGCCATGCCCGCGCCGCGCGCCGCGTGCTGCGCGTCGCCGAGCGCGCGCGACGCGCACCATTGCAGGAACGTGTGGAATGCGATCGTGTCGGCATGCGCGTGCGCGAACGCGTCGACTTCCGCCGATCCCGGCATGCGCCATGGCGCGGGCCACTGCCGCCAGTCCGCGCCGATCCCGTGCTCGATGCAGAACGCCTGCAGCGCATCGAAGCGCGCATGCGCGTCGAGCGCCGCGCCGCCCGCCGCGCGAAAACGCTGGTACGTGTCGCGCGACGGGTCGTCGCTGGCGCGCCACGCGTCGAAGCACGCACGCAGGCGGCGCAGCTTCATCGGCAGCACGCGGGGCCAGTCGATCAGCGCGGTGTCGGCCGTGGCCGCGGATGCGCGGGACGCGGCATCGGCGCCCGGCACCGCGTTGCAGTCGAGATACGCGACGTTGTGCCAGCGTCGCGACGACGGCGAATACGGGCTGTCGTGCGCGGGGAGCGCCGGGTAGCCGGCGTGCGTCGGGCTGATCGCCACCGCCTGCGCGCCGTGGCGCGCCGCCTGCGCGGCCAGCCGCGCGAGCGCCGTGTAGTCGCCCGCGCCGTCGTCGCCGGCGCGGCGCAGGCTGTAGAGCTGCGCCGCGATGCCCCAGCGTCTCGCGTCGTGCCTGCGTGCGAATGCGTCGAACGGCTGCGCGCGCGGCGGAGCGATCGCCAGGCCGATGCGCTGCTCGCCGACGTCGAGCGCGTGATAGCCGGGCATCGCGAGCGGCGGCAGCGTGCCGTGTTCGCCTGCGTCGCCCACGCGCCCGTCCACGTGCCCGCCGGTTTCGAGCGAGATCCGGAAGCGCGCGCCCGGCGACGCGACGGTCGCGGGCAGCGTCAGCGGCAGGCCGGCGTCGCCGGTCACGACGCGCGGCGGCGACGCGTTCGCGTCGGCGAGCGCCGCCGCGCTGTCGACCCGCTGGATCGCGGTGCCGCACGGCCAGCCGAGCGCGTCGACGAGCGCGACGAGCGCGTCGTCGTCCACGCGGCGCGCGACGCCGCCCGCGTCGGTCCAGTCGGGCTCCAGCCCGGCCGCACGGGCGAGCGCGGCGATCGGGACGTCGGTCGTCATGATGGGCTCCGTCCGTTCGCACGATGCTGCCGCGCATCCTGGTTGACCGCGCCGTCGCGCCACACGATGCACGCGCGCGGCGGCAATTGCCGGCCCGGCAGCCGGTCGCGTGCGCGCGGCGGCGTTTCGAACACGATCTTGCCGACCGGTAGCGCGGGCAGCGCCGCGTCGTGCGAGCCGAGGTTCAGCGCGATCGTCAGCGTGCTGGCGTCGCCGAGGCGCCAGCGCGCGACGAGCGCCTGCGGGTCGCCGTCGCCCGCGAGCAGGTCGACGCCGAGCGACTGCGCACCGGCCAGGTGCGGCGTCACGAGCGCCGCGCGCACGGCCAGCGCGCTGCGGTAGAACCGCCGCCACGCGGCCGCGTCGGGCCACGATTCGTCGGGCGGATGGTGCGACGACGAACGCACGAACGTGGCGATGTCGTTCGGGTCGGGAATCGCGTCGCGATGCGCGGCGTCGGCGAACGCGGGAAACGCGGCGAATTCGCGGCGCCGGCCGTCGCGCACCGCGTCGGCGAGCGCGCCGCGATAGTCGGTGAAGAACTGGAACGGCTGCGTGCTGCCGTCTTCCTCGCCCATGAACAGCAGCGGAATCGAGGGCGCGAGCAGCATCAGCGCGGTCGCCGCGCGTACCGCGTCGTCGTTCGCGAGTGCACGCAGCCGTTCGCCGAACGCACGATTGCCGATCTGGTCGTGGTTCTGCAGGAACGCGACGAACGCGGTCGGCGGCAAATGCGCGCTCGGCTCGCCGCGTGCGGCGCCGTCGTGCAGCGGCGACGGCTCGCCCTGGTACGCGAAGCCTTCGCCGAGCGTGCGCGCGAAATGGCGCAGCGGCGCGTCGGCGTAGGCGCGGTAGTAGCCGTCGCGCTCGCCGGTCAGCAGCACGTGCGCGCTGTTGTGGAAGTCGTCGTTCCATTGCGCGTCGAAGCCGCCGGGGCCGAGCAGGCTCGCGGTATTGCGCTCGTTCTCCAGCACGAGATGCACGTGGCGCGCATCGCCCGCGTACGCGCGCACGCGGCGCGCGAGTTCGCGCAGCCACGCGTCGTCGTCGATCGCGTGCGCGGCGTCGATGCGCAACCCGTCGAAACGGTATTCGTCGAGCCAGTACAGTGCGTTGTCGATGAAGAACGCGCTCGTCTGCGGGCGGGAGAAGTCGATCGCCGGCCCCCACGCGGTCTGCCGGTCCGCGCGGAAGAACTCGGGCGCGTAGCGCGGCAGCAGGTTGCCTTCGGGGCCGAAGTGGTTGTACACGACGTCGAGGAACACCTGCAGCCCGAGCCCGTGCGCGGTGTCGACCAGCGATTTCAGCTCCTCGGGCCGCCCGTACGACGCATCGGGCGCGAACGGCAGCACGCCGTCGTAGCCCCAGTTGCGCGCGCCGGGGAATGCATTGACGGGCATCAGCTCGATCGCGGTCACGCCGAGTTCGGCGATCGACGGCAGCCGCCGCTCGACGGCCGCGTAGCCGCCGCATGCGCCGACGTGCAGCTCGTACAGCACCGTCTCGTGCCACGGGCGGCCGCGCCACCCGTCGTGGCGCCAGCGGTACGCGGCCGGATCGACGACCTGGCTCGGGCCCAGCACGTCGTAGGGCTGAAAGCGCGACGCGGGATCGGCTACCGCGAGCGCGTCGTCGAGCAGATAGCGATACAGCGTGCCGGGGCCGCACGGCGCGACCGTCTCGAACCAGCCGTCGCCGGCCGGCGTCATCGGAATCGCGCGGCCGCCTTCGTCCTGCAGCTCGACGGCGGCCGTGCGGCTCGCGGGCGCCCACAGCCGGAAGCGCGTGCGCTCGGCATCGACGCAGGTCGCGCCGAACGACGATTCGAATGCATGCGTGCCGGTGGGGCGCGCGGAACGGGTGGTCATGGCGGTCCTCACGAAGGGTAATCGGGCGGCACGGCCGCGACCGCGATCACGGCCGCGTGCGCGGCGACGTCGAGCCCGGCTTGCGGCCACGAGCGCGGGCCGGCGTCGGGTGTGGCGGTATCGAGCAGGATGCGGTATTCGAGCACGGGCGCGGGCGGCATGAACGTGATGGTCGCGGCCGACGCGTTCAGCATCACGAGCAACGCCTCGGTGCGGCCGGTGCGGCCGGTGCCGACGCGCCGCATCGTCAGCGCGCGGCCTTCGCTGTCTTCCCATGCGGGCACGGTGAGCGCGTCGCCGCGTTCGTCGAACCACTCGATCTCGCGCATGCCCGGCGCGCCGTCGCGGTCGCCCGACGGATAACGCGGCGCCGACATCACCGGGTACATGCGTCGCAGCGCGGCGAGCCGCGACACGAAGCGCGTCATCTGCACGCCGTCGTCGCTGTGCGCGAGGTCCCAGTCGAGCCACGACAGTTCGTTATCCTGGCAATACGCGTTGTTGTTGCCCTGCTGCGTGCGGCAGAATTCGTCGCCGGCGACGAGCATCGGCGTGCCGAGCGCGGTAAACAGCGTCGCGAGCATCGAGCGGGCGACGCGCGCGCGCACCTCGCGGATCGCCGCGTCGTCGGTCGGCCCTTCGGCGCCCCAGTTCGCGCTGCAGTTGTCGTCGTGGCCGTCGCGGTTGTCCTCGCCGTTCGCGTCGTTGTGCTTGCCCGCATACGACACGAGGTCGGCGAGCGTGAAGCCGTCGTGCGCGGTGATGAAATTGACCGACGCCCACGTGCGGCGCCGCCCGTGGTTGAACAGGTCGGCCGAGCCCGACAAGCGCGCGGCCGTTTCCGGGCGCTGTCCGGCATCGCCGCGCCAGAAGCGCCGCACGGTGTCGCGAAACCGGTCGTTCCATTCGGCGAAACCGGGCGGATGGCGGCCGAGCTGATAGCCGCCGGGGCCGAGATCCCACGGCTCGGTGATCAGCTTGCGCTGCGCGAGCACCGGGTCTTGCCGCAGGGCGTCGAAAAACCCCGCGCCCGGATCGAAGCCGTGATCCTCGCGGCCGAGCGTCACGCCGAGATCGAAGCGGAAGCCATCGACGTTGAATGCGGTCGCCCAGTAGCGCAGCGAGTCCATCACCATCTGCACGACGCGCGGATGCGACATGTTCAGCGTGTTGCCGCAGCCGGTTTCGTCGACGTGGTAACGCGGATCGTCGGGCCGCAGCCGGTAGTAGCTCGCGTTGTCGAGGCCGCGCCACGACAGCGTCGGCCCGAGCTGATTGCCTTCGCACGTGTGGTTGTAGACGACGTCGAGCACCACTTCGATGCCGGCCGCATGCAACTGGCGGATCGCGATGCGCATTTCGTCGAGCCGCCGGGTCGTGAGATACGCGGGTTCCGGCGCGAAGAACGCGGCCGTGTCGTAGCCCCAGTAGTTGCGCATGCCGCGATGCACGAGCGCACGCTGCTGCAGGAATGCGTGAACCGGCAGCAGCTCGACCGTCGTCACGCCGATCGACAGCAGATGATCGATGAACGCAGGATGCGCGAGCGACGCGAACGTGCCGCGCTCCGGCGGGCGCAGCCCGGCGCGGCGCATCGACGCGCCGCGCACGTGGGTCTCGTAGATCACGGTGCTGCGCCACGGCACGTTCGGGCGGCGGTCGGTGCTCCAGTCGAATGCCTCGTCGACGACCACGGCCTTCGGCATCGCGGGCGCCGAATCGCGGCGGTCGATCGACAGGTCCGCGCGGTTCGAATGCACGCGATAGCCGAACAATGCGTCCGACCAGCGGAACTGGCCGACCAGCTTGCGCGCGTACGGGTCGAGCAGGAGCTTGGTCGGATTGAAGCGGTGGCCGTGTTGCGGCTGGTACGGGCCGTCCGCGCGAAAGCCGTACACGGTGCCCGGATGCGCGTTGGGCAGGTAGCCGTGCCACACCTCGTCGGTGCATTCGGGCAGGTCGAGGCGCGCGAGTTCCTTGCGGCCGGTCGGATCGAACACGCACAGCTGGATGCGCTGCGCATGCGCGGAAAATACCGCGAAGTTGGTACCGAGGCCGTCCCACGTGGCGCCGAGCGGGTAGCAGCGGCCGGGATCGAGACGGGCGGGCAGGGCGGTCGGCATGGGGCGGTCTCCGTGTCGAGGGCGCGGGGAAATCAGGCGGGTGTGAGCCACAGCGTGGCGAGCGGCGGCAGGCGCAAGGTGGCCGACCACGCCTCGCCGTGGGCGGGCACGGCTTCGGCCCACACGGCGCCGTCGTTGCCGGCGTTGGTGCCGCCGTACGACGCGGCATCGGTGTTCATCAGTTCGCGCCAATGACCCGGCGCGGGCAGCCCGAGGCGGTAACCGGCGCGCGGCACGGGCGTGAAGTTGCAGACGGCGACGACCAGGTGCCCCGCATCGTCGCGGCGCGCGAACGCGAACACGCTGTTGTCGCGGTCGTCGCCGATCAGCCAGGAGAACCCGGCCGCATGGCAGTCGAGCGCATGCAGCGCCGGTTCGGCCGCATACGTGCGGTTGAGGTCCCGCACGAGCCGCTGCACGCCGCGATGCGCGGGCGCGTCGAGCAAGTCCCAGTGCGGCGACGCATCGTGCGCGAACTCGGCCCATTGCGCGAATTCGCTGCCCATGAACAGCAGCTTCTTGCCGGGATGCGCCCACATGAAACCGAAATACGCGCGCAGCGTCGCGAGCCGCTGCCACGCGTCGCCGGGCATCTTCGCGACGAGCGAGCCCTTGCCGTGCACGACCTCGTCGTGCGACAGCGGCAGCACGAAGCGCTCGGAGAACGCGTACACGAGCCCGAACGTCATCCGGTCGTGGTGATAGCGGCGGTGGATCGGGTCTTCGTGCAGATACGCGAGCGTGTCGTGCATCCAGCCCATGTTCCACTTGAAGTCGAAGCCGAGCCCGCCGTCGCCGGTCGGCGCGGTGACGCCCGGCCACGCGGTCGATTCCTCCGCGACGGTGACGACGCCGGCCGGCGCGGCCGCACCGTGCAGCGTGTCGTTCAACCGGCGCAGGAACGCGACCGATTCGAGGTTTTCGCGGCCGCCGTATACGTTCGGCACCCATTCGCCTTCCTTGCGCGAATAGTCGCGATACAGCATCGACGCGACCGCGTCGACGCGGATGCCGTCGACGTGATAGCGGCGCGCCCACGCGAGCGCCGACGCGACGAGGAACGCGCCGACCTCCGTGCGCCCGACGTTGAACACGCAGGTGTTCCAGTCGGGATGCATTCCCTCGCGCGGATCGGCGTGCTCGTACAGCGCGCTGCCGTCGAATTGCGCGAGCCCGTGCGCGTCGTTCGGAAAATGCGCGGGCACCCAGTCGACGAGCACGCCGATGCCGGCCGCATGCGCGCGATCGACGAAGCGCGCGAAGCCGTCGACCGGCCCGAAGCGCGCGGACGGCGCGAACTGCGCGAGCGGCTGGTAGCCCCACGAGCCGCCGAACGGGTATTCGGCGATCGGCATGAACTCGACGTGCGTGAAGCCCATGCCCTTGACGTACGGAATCAGCCGCTCCGCCAGCTCGTCCCACGTCGCGCTGCGTTCCATTTCCTCGGGTATGCGCAGCCACGACTCCGGATGGACCTCGTAGATCGACCACGGCACGCGATAGCGGTCGTGGCGCGGCCGCGCCTGCATCCAGCCGTCGTCGTGCCACGCGAACGCGTCGAGCGCCGCGACGTCGGCGACCACCGACGCCGTGCGCGGCGGCGCTTCGGTCGCGCGCGCGCACGGATCGGCCTTGTGCGGCAGCACGCGCCCGTCGGCCGCGCGCAGCTCGTACTTGTAGCGCTCGCCCGCGCCGATGCCCGGCACGAACAGCTCCCACACGCCCGACGGCCGTCGCAGCCGCATCGGATGGCGGCGCCCGTCCCATCCGTTGAAATCGCCGACCACCGAGACGCGCTGCGCGTTCGGCGCCCAGACCGCGAAGCGCACGCCGTCGGTATCGTCGATGCGCACGGGCGTCGCGCCGAGGCACTCGAGCACGGCGGCCGGGTCGCCGGCCGAGAAGCGCGCGAGCGCCGCGTCGTCGAGCAGCGTGCCGAATGCGTACGCGTCGTCGGTCACCTGGTGCGCACCCGGCCAGTCGATCGCGAGCAGGTAATGGGGCCAGCCGCCGTCGTGCGCGATCGTCCCCGCGAAGCAGCCGGCGCGATCGATGCACGCGAGCGCGCCGAGTTCGGCGCCGTCCGGCGACAGCGCGCGCACCCGTTCGGCGCCGGGCAGCAGCGCCCGCACGACGATCCGGTCGGCCTGTTCGTGCGGGCCGAGGCACGCGAACGGGTCGGGATGCCGGCCGGCGAGCAGTGCGTCGATGTCGGCGCGTTCGAACAGCGTGTCGGTCATGGGTTTCCTCCATCGTCGGGCAGCACGCCGTCGCCGAGCAGGCGATCGACCAGCGCCGCGAGCCCGCCGACCGGCACGCTCAGCCAGTCGGGCCGGTTCGACGCTTCGTAGCACAGCTCGTACGACGCCTTGTCGATCAGGAACAGCGCGAGCAGGCGGTCCGCGTAGCGCGGGTCGACGAAGCGCGCGGGCGCGAGGTCCGCGGCCGCGCGATAGCATTCGACGAAGCGGTCGGCGGCGGCCTGCCCGAAGCGGTCGAACAGCGCGCGCTTGCGGCCTGCGGCCTGCGGCGGCGCTTTTTCGATCGCGAACTGCGCGGTCGCGCTCACGTACGACAGCGAGCGCAGCAGGCCGGCCACGTCGCGCAGCGGATGCGACTTCGCGCGACGCCGCTCGAGCGGGCGCGCCGGTTCGCCTTCGAAGTCGATCAGCAGCGCGTCGCCCTGCACGTCGAGCACCTGGCCCAGATGAAAATCGCCGTGAATCCGTGTGCATTGCGCATCGAGCGTGCGCGGCACGAGTTCGCCGAGCGCCCGCACGGCTGCGTCGCGCGATGCGAGCAGCGCGTCGGCCGATGCGCGGGTGGCCGCATCGAGCGCGTCGAGCCGCGTGCGCAGCACGTCGAGCGCATGCTCGAACGACGCGATCGCGTCCACGCACCAGCCGTCGACGTGCTCGGGCGTCGCGCGCTCCGGCGCGAACGCGGGATCGTCGGACGGCTGCGCGAGCGCGACGTGCAACTGGCCGAGCCGCGTGCCGATGATGCCCGCGAACGCCGCGTAGCCGAGCAGCGCATCGGGCGCTTCGTCCGTCTCGGCGGCCTCGCCTTCGTCCGCGGCCGGCAGCGCGAGCTCGTCGATCGCGCGCCGCAGGAAATCGAACGAGCGCGTCCACGCGTCGCCCTGGTTGTCGACGTAGCGCTGCAGGATCGCGACCGTGTGCGGCGAGCCGTCCGGGTCGACGTGCACGACTTCGCCGGCCAGCGTCGCGGTGTTCGCATAGCCGATGCGCGTCAGGTGCCGGCTCATTTCGGCTTCCGGATGAACGCCGTGCGCGACCTTGCGCACGAGTTTCAGCACGATCGCGTCGCCGATCACGAGCGAGCTGTTGCTCTGCTCGGCCGCGAGCCAGCGCACCTCCGCGTCGTCGCCCGGATCCAGCCCGGCGAGCGCGTCTTCCGGAAGAAAGTCGAGCCGGCCGCCGTCGGCCGTCGGCACCATCGCGCCGTCGCGCAGCTTGCGCAGCATCCCGCGCGCGAACGCCGGCAGCGCGAACGCGTCGGTCAGGTAGCCGACCGTGTGGCCGCGCCGCACGCGCGCCAGGGCGAGCTGCGTGAACAACGGATGAGACGTCTCGCCGCCCCAGGCGGTCGCGAGCGGCACCACGTAGCGTTCGACGCCGCCGTCGCTTGCGGACACCCACGCCTCGGCATACTGGAACGGCTCGTCCGCCACCGGCGTGACGACGTTCAGCCACGCGTCGCCGATCGCGCGATCCTTCGACGCGAACCAGCGCCGCCGTGCGAGCCACGACGCGAGCGCGTCGTGCGCGAGCGCATGCAGTTGCGAGACGTCCGGCCGCGTATCGCCGCGCCGCATCACGAGCGTCACGTATTCGGGCAGCGGCTCCGCATGCGGCTGCCGCCACGACGGCTCGCGGCCGTGCTCGGCGAGCACGAACCACAGGAACCCGTACGGCGGGAAGGTGAGGAGATACGGGAGCTGGCCGATCGGCGGAAACGGCGAATCGGACGTCATCTCGATCGGCACGCGGCCCGCGAATTCGGACAGGTCGAGTTCGACCGCCTGCGACGCGCGCGACAGGTTCGCGACGCACAGCACCGGCTCGTGGCCCTCCAGCTCGCGCAGGTACGCGAGCACCTTGCGGTTCTCCGGGCGCAGGAAGCGGATCGTGCCGCGCCCGAACGCCTGCGACGCGCGGCGCGTCGCGAGGATGCGGCGTGTCCAGTTCAGCAGCGAATGCGGATCGCGCGTCTGCGCCTCGACGTTGATCGCGTCGTAGCCGTACAGCGAGCCCATCACCGGCGGCAGCACGAGCAGTTCCGGGTCGGCGCGCGAGAAGCCGCCGTTGCGATCCGACGACCACTGCATCGGCGTGCGCACGCCGTCGCGGTCGCCGAGGTGGATGTTGTCGCCCATCCCGAGCTCGTCGCCGTAGTAGATCACCGGCGTGCCGGGCATCGACAGCAGCAGCGAATTGATCAGCTCGATGCGGCGCCGGTCGCGCTCCATCAGCGGTGCGAGCCGGCGCCGGATGCCGAGATTCAGCCGGGCGCGCCGGTCGCTCGCATAGGCCTGCCACAGCAGGTCGCGTTCCGAGTCGGTGACCATCTCGAGCGTCAGCTCGTCGTGGTTGCGCAGGAACACGGCCCACTGGTTGCTCGGCGCGAGCGCCGGCGTCTGCCGCATGATGTCGAGGATCGGGAAGCGATCCTCGCTCGCGATCGACATGTAGATGCGCGGCATCAGCGGGAAGTGGAACGCCATGTGGCATTCGTCCTCGTTGCCGAAGTATTCCTGCACGTCCTCCGGCCACTGGTTCGCCTCGGCGAGCAGCATCCGGTTCGGATACTCGGCGTCGATCGTCGCGCGGATCCGCTTCAGGATCGCATGCGTCTCCGGCAGGTTCTCGTTGTTCGTGCCTTCGCGCTCGACCAGGTACGGCACCGCGTCGAGCCGCAGCCCGTCGATGCCGAGGTCGAGCCAGAAGCGCATCACCTGGATCACTTCGCGCACGACGGCCGGGTTGTCGAAGTTCAGGTCCGGCTGGTGCGAATAGAAGCGGTGCCAGTAGTACTGGCCGGCCACCGGGTCGTGGGTCCAGTTCGACGTTTCGGTATCCAGAAAGATGATCCGCGTGCCCGCGTATTTCGTGTCGGTGTCGGACCACACGTAATAGTCGCGATGCGTGGAGCCCGGCTTCGCACGGCGCGCGCGCTGGAACCACGGGTGCTGGTCCGACGTGTGGTTGATCACGAGCTCCGCGATCACGCGGATGCCGCGCGCATGCGCTTCGCGGATGAAGCGCCGCACGTCGGCCAGCGTGCCGTAGTCGGGATGCACGTCACGGTAGTCGGCGATGTCGTAGCCGTCGTCGCGGCGCGGCGACGGATAGAACGGCAGCAGCCAGATCGTGTCGACGCCGAGTTCGGCGATGTAGTCGAGCTTCGCGATCAGGCCGGGGAAATCGCCGATGCCGTCGTTGTTCGAGTCGTAGAACGACTTCACGTGCACCTGGTAGATGATCGCGTCCTTGTACCACAGCGGATCGTCCGCACAGAGCGCGGGTTCGCGGCGGCGCGCGCGGCGCCGGCGCGGCGTGCCGGCCGGCGCGAGCGACGGGAACTGCGCGCGCCGTACGTCGTCGAGGGAATCTTCGCGTTTCATCATCCGTGGGCTCCCGAGGAGGGTCGGGCGTCGTCCGGTGCGGGCGCCGCCGCCCGCGCGGCGCCCGGAGACGGCGCGAGCCGCCAGATTGCGTACGGCCGCACGTGCGGGTCGAGCGAGACGTACTGGCGATGGCCTCGCCAGCTTTCCGCGTGCGCGGCGTCCTGTTCGAGCGCATCGAGCGGTTCGCCGTCGGCCAGCCCGAGGCCGCGCCACAGCGCCGCATCGAGCGTGAAGTTCGCGGCCTGCGGATGCCACGGGTCGAGGCTGATCGCGACGGCCACCACGCTGTCGAACGCGGGCGTCGCCTTCGTGAATACGAGCACCGAATCGTTGTCGGCCTCGACGAAGGTGAGCCCGAGATGCGTCTGCAGCGCCGGATGATCGCGCCGTGCGCGATTCAGCCGCGCGATTTCCGTGCCGATGTGCGCGGCCTTGCTCCAGTCGCGCGCGCGCAGCTCGTATTTCTCGGCGTCCGCGTATTCCTCGCTGTCCGGCAGCGGTGCCGATTCGCCGAGCTCGAAGCCCGAGTACAGGCCCCACGAGCCGGCCAGCGTCGCCGCGAGCGCCGCGCGGATCACGAACTGCGAGCGCGGCGCGTTCTGCAGGTGGCGCGGGTTGATGTCGGGCGTGTTGACGAAGAAGTTCGGCCGGAAGAATTCGCGCGCCGGGCCGGCCGTCAACTCGGTCAGGTAATCGATGAAGTCGCGTTTCGACTCGCGCCACGTGAAGTACGTGTACGACTGCGAGAAGCCGACCTTGGCGAGCCGGTACATCATCCCCGGTCGCGTAAACGCCTCGGACAGGAACACGACGTCCGGATGCCGGCCGCGCACGTCGGCGATCATCCACGCCCAGAACGGCAGCGGCTTCGTGTGCGGGTTGTCGACGCGGAAGATCCGCACGCCCGCGTCGACCCAGAACAGCACCGCGTCGCGCAGCGCGAGCCACAGGTCGGGCAGCGCGTCCGGCGCGTAGAAATCGGGGTTCACGATGTCCTGGTAGCGCTTCGGCGGATTTTCGGCGAAGCGCAGCGAGCCGTCGGGCCGCCATGCAAACCAGCCCGGATGTGCGGCGAGCCATGGATGGTCGGGCGAGCACTGGATCGCGAAATCGAGCGCGATTTCGAGCCCGTGCCCGCGCGCGGCGTCGACCAGCGCACGGAACGATTCGAGCGTGCCGAGTTCCGGATGCACGGCCGTGTGCCCGCCGTCGGGGGAGCCGATCGCGTACGGGCTGCCGACGTCGTCGGGGCCGGCGGTGAGGCTGTTGTTGCGGCCCTTGCGGGCGGACGTGCCGATCGGGTGGATCGGCGGGAAATACAGCACGTCGAAACCCATGTCGCGGATGCGCGGCAAATGGGCGATCACGTCGTCGAACGTGCCGTGCCGGTGCGGATCGTCGCTCGCCGAGCGCGGAAACATCTCGTACCAGCTCGAGAAGCGCGCCTTGCGGCGCTCGACGTCGACCGGGTAGGTCGTCGCGTCGTGCGTGACGAACGGGCGGTAGCGCAGCGCCGCGAACGCGTCGGCGAGCGCGGGCGCGCCGATCAGCGCGAGGCGGTCGTCGGGCGACGCGTCCTTGAGCTCGGCGGCGAGCCGTTCCATCCGCGTGACCGCGCGCGGATCGTCCGGCTCGGCGAGCTTCAGCGCGGTCGCGAGCAGCAGTTGCGCTTCGCGCACCTCCAGCGTCACGTCCTGGCCGGCCGCCCGCTTCTTCGCGATGTCGGTGACCAGCGACGCCCAGTCGTCGCGCCACGCGATCACGCGAAATTCATGGCGACCGAGCCGGTCGAGCATGACGCGCGCATGCCAACGGTCGTTCGGCTCGGCTTCGAACGGGATTTCGCGCCAGGCGTCGTCGTCGGCGGCGCGCCACTGGAGCACGGCCGCCAGATGCGCGTGCCCGTCCGTGAAGATCGACGCACGAACGACGAGCGGCTCGCCGATCACGCGCTTGATCGCGAAGCGGCCGTCGTCGACCGACGGCTCGACGCGCTCGATCGCGATCCGGTCGGCCGCGAGCGCCGCCGACAGCACGGTGCGCTCGCGCGCGGCGTCGGGACGCGCGGTGACGGGCGGCGCCTGCCACGCGTGCAGCAGCGCATACGCGCCGGGCGCGAGCGTGAACGGCTCGAGCGCGGCCGGCGGATGCGTTTGCGCGCCGTCGTGCGTGGCGACGCGCGTGAAGCCGCCCGGCACGCCGGGCAGGATCGTCGCCGGGTCGACCGTGGCCGGCGCGTCGAGATCGGGATTCAACGCGATCAGCAACGCGGTGTCGTCGTGTTCGAGCAATGGACCGGTGCCGCGCAGCAGCGCGGTCGCATGCGCGCCCGGCGCGCTCAGTTGCACGATTTCGCCGCGGGCCGCCACGACGGGCGTGGCGCGGCGCCATGCATTCGCATCGGCGATCGCGCCCGACAGGTCGAAACGGGCGTGCTCGAACGCGGCGCGGTAGCGTTCGGCATCCGCGTCGCGGGCCATCAGCGGCACCGTCACGCCGCGCTCGAAGCCCATCGGCACGAGCCAGCCGGTGCCGACGGCGGCGGCCGTCCACAGCGCGCGGCGATACGCGCGGGCGACGGTGTCGTCGGGTGCATCGGGCCAGTCGTCGGCGAGACGCGGGCCGTCCGGCGCATCGGGAAACGCGATCGGCGCGCCGATGCGCCGCAGCAGCCGGTGTTCGTCCGTGAACCATGGCGCGCGCAGGTCCCACCAGCGCACCGACGAGAACACCGCGTCGAAGCCGGCGGTTTCGAGCTGCGCGAGCGCGTCGCGCGCATGGCCGGGCACGCCGGCGAGCACGGCGACGTCCGGGCGCGCACGGCGCAGCGCCGCACGCCAGCCGGGCCACCAGTCGGCCGGCAGATGATGGGGGGCGTCGATCAGGAAGCCGGCCGCGCCCGCGTCGGCGAACGTCGCGAGATGCGCGCACCACCATGCCGAGAGCGCGTCGCGCGTTGCTGCGTCGCCGGCGTTCGCCTGCGCGATATCCAGCGCGTGCGCGGTGCCGCGCGGGTCGATCAGCGCATCGTCGTGCGTGTGCTCGACGTACCAGTCGGGATGGTCGGCGCGCAGCGGGTTCTCGCGCGCGATGCGATCGGGCACGACTTCGAGCAGCAGGCGCAGCCCGTGGCCTTTCGCCAGTTGCGCGAGCCGCGAGAAGGTTTCCAGTGCGCTGGCGCGCGTCGCGAACGATTGGGCCGGCTGCCGGAAATCGGCCACGTGGCGCGGAAAGCCGGCGACGCTCGCGGCCCAGAACGCGCCGACGAGCACGTGATCGAAGCCCATGCCGGCGATATGCGCGAAGGTCGGCGGCCACGCGTCGAGCGGCCCCACGAGACGGGCGTCGCAGAAGTAGAGGTGCGGAGCGAACGGCGGAGTGGAGTCCATGGCGTGGCGCGGGCGAGTGGCGGCGAGCGGTAAAGCCGGTGCGTCGCAACGCGCGTGCCTGCTGCGCGACCGCCGGCGGGGCGGGGCGTCCGCGGGAATGCGAATTGAAGGGCTGTCGTTTTTACATGCCTGACGGACCGGCGGCTGCACTTACATGCGCGGTATCGACCGGATATCCGAACTGTCTCCTGTCGCCGGATCGCCGGCCGCCGGGTCGCCGGCCGCCGGATCATCATCCGTGTCCGGAATCGGCGCTCCCGGGTCATACCACACCACCGCGCCATGTTCGATCCGGTGCGGGAACGGCGGCGGCTCGTCCACCTCGTCGCCGAAGCGCGCGCGCACGAACGCGCGCAGCAGCGCTTCGCGCGCCGTGCGGCCGCGAGCACCGCAGGTCGACGGGCCGTCGACGAAGGTCGCGTCGCATTCGACGGTGTTGCCGTGGCCGGCAATCCGCAGGTCGGTCACGCGATCGAGCACCGCGCCGGCATCGGCCCACGATGCCGAAGGCGCGAACGGCGCATCGAGGTGCCGGAGCGCGTCGCATGCGGCCGTCACGACGACGGTGGGCGAGACGGCCGTGAAGCGCAGCGTGTCTTCGTCATCCGCGCACAACGCGCGTGCGCACCAGTAATCGAGATCCTTTCCGTCGAGTGCGTCGGTTCGCATGAGCGGGCTCCGTCGTATCGAAAAAAGCTCACCGCGCAAGTGCCGTGCCCGTCGCGGGCGTCGCGCGCATCCGGGCCACCAGCGGGTAGTGATCGGACGCGTGCCGTGCCCGCGCGCTGCGATGCACGACCACGTCCACCAGCAACTCGCCCGGATGGATCCAGATCCGGTCCAGCGAGAACACCGGCCACACGGTCGGAAACGTGCGCGGCGCGGGCGCGCGCCGGAACCGCGTGACGAGCGCTTGCAGCGCGCGGCCGCGCACGAACCATTCGTTGATGTCGCCGAGCAGGATCACCGGCATCGCGCCCGTGTCGAACGCCGCGAGCAGCCGCTGCACCTGCGCGCTGCGCTCGCTGGCCGACAGCCCGAGATGGGTCGCGACCACGCGGATCGTGCCGGCGCTGCAGTCGATGTCGGCGTCGAGCGCGCCGCGCGGCTCGCGCGGGTGGAACGACAGGTCGAGCGTGCGCGCCGCGCGGATCGGGCAGCGCGACAGCACCGCGTTGCCGTAGCGGCGCTCGGGCGTGTCGATCGTCGGGCCGGCCACCGCGTGCATGCCGGTCGCGTCGCGCAGGTGCGCGAGCACGTCCGGCGCGCGCGTGCCGCCGAGCGGTACTTCCTGCAGCGCGATCACGTCCGCGTCGAGTTCGTCGATCACCGCCGCGATCCGGTCGGCCGCGCGCGCGTGCCACACGCCGTAGCCGCCGCGGATGTTGTAGGTCGCGATCCGCAGGTCGCGCCCGCCCGGCGCGGCGACGGGCGCCGCGTCGGCGGTGACGACCTGCGGCGGCGGGGCCGCGTGCGTGCTCAGCGCCATCGTCGCAGCATCCTCACGAGCAGGATCGACACGCCGACGAGTGCGAGGCCGATTGCCGCGAGCCACGCGAACGCGCCCGGCCCGGGATGACTGAGCGCGGCCGTCAACTGGTGCGCGAACGTGACGGTCAGCACGATGCCGGGCAGCATCCCGAGCGCGGTGCCGACCAGGAAGTCGCGCAGCCCGATGTGCGACGCGCCGGCGACGAGGTTCACGACGGTGAACGGCGCGATCGGCAGCAGCCGCAGCACGGCCATCGCGACCACGCCGCGCCGGCCGATGTGCTCGCTCAGCCGGTTCGCGCGCGGACCGGCGAGCCGGCGCACCGCGTCGCGCCCGAGCCAGCGACCGAGCGCGTAGGTCGCCGCGGCGGCCGCCATCGAACCGACTCCCGCATACGCGAAGCCCGGCCACGCGCCGAACACGAGCCCCGTCGCGGCGATCAGCAGCGTGATCGGCACCGCGAAGGTCGCCGCGACCACGTAGGCCGCGAGCAGCAGCGCAGGCGCGGCCGGCAGCCGCGCGATGCCGGCCACTGCGCGCGACAGCGACGCGACGTTCAGGTGCGCGCCCAGCGGCGTGAAGCGCCACGCGAGCGCCAGCGCGGCGATGGCCAGCACGATCGCCCCCAGTACGAAAAAGCGCGCGGTGAGCGACCGATGCTGCTCGTGCGGCACGAATTCGCGGACGAACCGGTCCGGCTCGATCGGCTGCTCGGGGTCGAGCCGCGCGCTGACCGGCACGAGCGCCTCGAATTGCGGCGACACGGCCGGGTCGAGCGTGCGCAGCGTGCGGCCCGGCTTCGCGCGCAGCCGGTCGAGCACGACGTTCGGCCGTTCCCCGCACGCGAACGCGTCGGCCACCGCATCGGGCGTCGTGCCGAGATGCTCGGCCAGCAGCCGCTCGCGCATGCGGGCGATCGCGCCGCGAATGCGTGCGTCGCCGGCCGCGACGAGCGCGATGCAGCATTCGGTATCGAGCAGCATCGAGCGGTTGTTCAGGTTCGCGCTGCCGATCACGATGCATTCGTCGTCGACGATCGCGACCTTGCTGTGCACGTTCACGCACGCGTCGCCGAGCCCGTCGACGTGCGGATACAGCAGCCGGTAGCGGTCGAAGCGGTCGGCCGCCGCGAGCGTCGCGTGCAGCCGCGCGCGCAGCACGCCCATCGTCGCTTCCTGCAGCCAGCCGCTTTGCACGCGCGGCGCGACGACCGTCACGTCCGGCCCGTGCGCGTCGGCAAGGCGCGCGGACAACGCTTCGCGCACGACCGCCGCGGTGAAGTACTGGTTTTCGACATACAGGTGCCGCCGTGCGGCGCGGATCGCGTCCTCGACGAGCGCGCGCACCTGCCGCACCGGCTCGCGGCCGCCGTGGCGCGGCGCCGTGTACGCGATGCCGAGCCGCACGTCGCGCACGTCGACGCGCGCATCGGGCGGCCACGGGTCGTCGTCAGCCCGGTCGAGATGGCGCCGCGCGCGGATCGCGATCGGGCGCCCGCATGCCTGCAGCCAGCGGGAGCGCGCCTGTTCGCCGATCGCGGCGGCGGCGTCGCCGTCGAACATCGCGTGCACGTCGTGGAACGGCCCGTACGGCATGCCGTGCTCGTCGCGGCGGCGCGGATCGTCCGCCGCATGCGCGGGCGTGTCCCAGCGGGCGCGCGTCAGGTCGAGGCCGCCGACGAACGCGAGCCGATCGTCGATCACGACCAGCTTCTGATGATGCGACGCGCCCCGCGGGTGCGCATCGTCGAGCCGGAACCGGATGCCGCGATGCGCGCGCCAGCCGGCCCGATACACGGGCGGCCAGTCGCGCTCCAGCGCGTAGATCATCGCGAAGTCCCACGCGAGCACGTAGATGCGCAGGTTATGGCGGGCGGATGCGAGCGCGTGCAGGAAGGCCGCGAGCGTGTCGGGCAACGAGTCGTCGGCGCCGCCCGGCGCGAGCCGCATCCGGCTGTCCACGTCCCAGCCGACGATGAACACCGTATGGCGTGCGCGCAGCAGCGCCGCGCGCAGCGTCGAGAAGTACGCGTCGCCGTCGACCAGCATCGCGAAGCGGTCCGCGCCGCGGATCGCGTCGCAGTTGCGCCCGCGCTCGAGCAGGCCGTGCCGCAGCGGGCCGTCCGCCGGCGCGGCGTCGAGCCGGCGGTCGTCGGCGCGGGCGATGCGATCGGGCACGATCATCGGGCGCCGACGTCCCGGTCGCCGTCGAGCCACTGCAACAGCGCATCGCAGCGTGCGCGCAGCGCCTGCAGTTCCGGCGAATCCGCGTCGATCCGCACGCGTTCGCCGCTGTGCGGATCGCCGTGCGCGACCACGATCTCGTAGATCTCCTGCGCAATCGTCGCCGACGCGTGCGCGATCCTGATCCGGTCCAGCCAGTCGCATTCGGCGTGGCGGCACGCGAGCCACGCGCGCAACGCGCCGACCAGCTGGCCGGTCGTGAGCCAGGCCCCGCTGCGCATGCGCGCGGCCAGTTGGCTCGTCACGAGATAGGAGAGCAGGTCGGTCTGGGTCACGCGAAACTCCTTGACGAGGTGTCGGGTCGACAGGTCCAGACGCACGCGATGTTTTGCAGCGTCTCGCAGATCGCCGCGAATTCCGGCCCGCTCGTGCGCGAGAACGAGACGGAGATGTCGTCGGTGTCCGGATCGTCGTCCGACTGCTGGACGATGAACCGTTTCACGCGCACGCGGCCGGGGCCGAGCGCTTCGTGCAGCGTGCCGAGCGTCAGGCCGCCGCGCTCGGCCACGAGCAGCAGCGTGCGCTGCTGGCGCTGCGCGATGAAGCGGCGCTCGAGCGGCTTCACGCCCGCGAGGATCGCGAGCACGATCGCGGTGGCGCCGATCGACGCAACCACCATGCCGCCGCCCGCGGCGAGCCCGACGCCGGCCACCGCCCACAGGCTCGCGGCCGTCGTCAGCCCGCGCACCATTTCGCCGCGCAGCAGGATCGAGCCCGCGCCCAGAAAGCCGATGCCGGACACTACCTGCGCGGCGACCCGCGACGGATCGAGCACGACGCCGTTTTGCCCGCGCACGTCCTCGAAGCCGAACGTCGACACCAGCATCACGAGCGCGGCGCCCACGCACACGAGCATGTGCGTGCGCAGCCCAGCGGCCCAGTTCAGGCGCTCGCGTTCGAGCCCGATCACGCTGCCGAGCAGCGCGGCCAGCAGCAGGCGTCCGAGTAATTCGAGGTGGCCGATCATGATGTGCATCCTTTCCGGCCCTGCGCGATGCGGGCCCGTTGCGCTTCGATGCGGAAAAGGGACGCAAGCGGCGTGCCGGCCGGGCACGGCGCGTGCGCACGAGACCGATGGCGTGCGCGGCGCGCCGCCGGCGCGCATTTTTTGCATCGTCATCGCAGATAAGACAGGAGGCCACCGTGGCACATCAACAGGACGCACAGGTTCGAGATCCGTATCGCGGTCACGAAATCCTCGTATGGGCACGGCCCAACGAGCGAGGCGCGTGGCGCGACGAGGTACAGGTGTACGCTGCCGGCGCGCGCATCGAACTGGCTGTACCGGAGGCCGCCGGCCCCGAATGGCTGACCGAGGTCGAGGCGCTGCGCGCGGGCGTCGAGCGCGGCCGCTATCTGGTCGACAAGCGCGTGGACGACGATTGACCGGCATGGCGCTTGCGGCGCGGTGTGCCGCAACGCCGCCCCGCAGCACCCGTGAACCCATGCCGGCCCCGCGCCGGGAGGAACCGATGAGCGATCCGCGCACCCTGCATATCTACCGCTACGACCCCGATCGCGACGCGCAGCCGTACCTGCAGCGCTACGAGATCGACGTGGACCCGGCCGACCGCATGCTGCTCGACGTGCTCGGCCGCGTGAAGCGCGACGACGAGACGCTCGCGTACCGGCGCTCGTGCCGCGAGGGGATCTGCGGCTCGGACGCGATGAACATCAACGGCAAGAACGGCCTCGCATGCCTGACCAACATGCAGACGCTGCCGCGCGAGATCGTGCTGCGGCCGCTGCCGGGGCTGCCGGTGGTGCGCGACCTGATCGTCGACATGACCGACTTCTTCAACCAGTACCATTCGATCCGGCCATACCTGATCAACGACACGACGCCGCCCGCGCGCGAGCGGCTGCAATCGCCGGAAGAGCGCGACCAGCTCGACGGGTTGTACGAATGCATCCTGTGCGCGTGCTGTTCGACGTCGTGCCCGAGCTACTGGTGGAACCCGGACAAGTTCGTCGGGCCGGCCGGGCTGCTGCAGGCGTACCGCTTCATCGCCGATTCGCGCGATCTGGCGACGGCCGAGCGGCTCGACGATCTCGAGGATCCGTACCGGTTGTTCCGCTGCCGGACGATCATGAACTGCACGGACGTGTGTCCGAAGGGGCTGAATCCGACGAAGGCGATTTCGGAAATCCGGACGATGCTGGTCAGGCGGACGGTGTGACGCGCGACGTGTGAATGCGTTGCAGCAGAGGTAGTAAGCATCACACGCCCTGAATTTCTGCCCCAGGGCCTTTCCGTGTGTCAATCGGTTCGGCCAAAAGACATCAATTAAATGCTTCAATTTAATCATCAACTCAATATCGCGGGCGCCGCCAAGGTTCGAATTGGTGCCGAGTCGATATAGCAGATTGATTGCGAAATACATGCTCGTCGCGGGCGCGGTGGCCGGCGGCGGCCTGACCGTCATTGCGAATGCGCCGAATCCGGCCGGCCTCGCGATCGTGCGCAGGGGTTTTCGCGACGAATCGGTGAGCGTGGGCGGATTGCTCGCCGCAGCCATTGTGCCGACGCTCGTTGCCAGTGCGGCACTGCTTTTTCTGTGAACGCTGCGCGCTGCCGTTGAAGTTGCTTCGCTGAACCGGATGTCAAACCGCGTTTTTCGCAAGCTGGCAGCCCTCGCGATCGGCTGCGCGTCAGCCGTCGCGGCATGCGCTGCCGCTCGCGTTCATTGGGCTGGCACGTTGCTCGGCGGCCGCTCGTTCATCCCCGGCCTTGATATCATCGCCACGTTGAATCCAGACGAGGCAACGACAGCGCCATGCCCATTTCCCCACCGTCCACCGTGCTGTCGGCGATGCGCCGTTACCAACGCGCCGCGCTGTTCGGCGGCGGTATCGTGCTGACTGTCCTTGCGCTCGTCACGTTCGGAATGGCAGTGGCGTCCATTGTTCACGTGCACCTGGCCAGCGAGCGGCGTGCGTTGACGGTCGAGGGCCTGCAGTTGGCCAGCGAAGCCGTGAAGGCGGAGCGCGTGCTGCGCAGCACGGTCTATTTCGCGGAACTCATATGGGCGCAGCGCGAAACGGCTTCGGGCGCCGAGGTCGCGCGGTTTCGCGCGAACGGCGGCCAAATGGAACTTCGGCGCGGGAGCGGGCTGCAATCGATGTTGTTCGTCAGTCCGTCGCCCGCAGCGCCGGTGCCGGAGCTCGGCCGCTTCATCGCACTGACGGGGCATCTGTCGGCCACGATGGCTGCCATCACCAGCGAACAGCACTATGACCTCAGTGCTTACCTCTACACGCCGTCGCGTGACCTGGTCGTGGCTTCGCCGGCGCCCTGGCCCGATCAGGCGCGGCTCGATGCATCGCTCTCGAACCGAACCGCGCTGTTCGACGCGCTGACGCAGGCGGGCGGCAAATCGATCGCGCCCGACAAGGCGACCGATCCGCGCAACGGTTTGCGCGCGGTGCGCTGGGTCGATCCGAGCCCCAGTCCACTGACCGGCATCCCGTCTATCCGGCTGACGATCAACGCCGTGGACACGAGCGGCGCGCCGTTCGCCGTGTTCGTCAGCGAAATCCCGGTCGATCTGATGCTTCGATCGGTATCGGCTGACCGGTTCGACGGGACCTTCGTCGTGACGAACCAGGAAGGCGTACCGATTACGACGAGCGCCGAGGGTACGGCCCGGCCCGACGTGCTGGCGGCCGCCCGCGAGGTGGCCGGCGCATCGGGCATCGTGACGCGGCGGGCAAGCAATGGCGTGTTCACCGCGAGCGGACCGCTAGGCACGACTGGCTGGCGCCTCATCTATGCATACACCTGGGGCGATCTGGCAGCCGGCATCTGGCCGCAGGTCCGTCTCACGGCCGCGCTCGCGGCGGGGTTGATTGGCGTGCTGTGGGCGCTGTTGCTGTGGTTCAACCGGCGCGTGTTCGGGCCATTGCTCGAACAGTCGGCGCGCGTCGTCGAAACCGAGCACCTGAACCGGATGCTGATCGAAACCGCGCCGATCGGCCTGGGTGTGATCGAGGCCGGCACCGGCCGGCCGATGCTGTTCAGTCCCGCGACGAACGACGTGGCGGAGCGGGTGGTCACGGAAACGGATTCGCTGTTCGGAGACATTGCACGGCGCTACGTCGAGCAGCGCGACGCCGGCATCGTGCACGACGATCTCGCGCTTACCACCCGCGACGGCGACCGGATCGACCTGGCGATCAGTCTGGCGCCCGCGCGATACCGGAACGCCAGCGTGCTGATCGCGGCCTTCACCGACATCACGGACAAGAAGCGCATCGAGCAGGCGTTGCGCGACGCCAAGCTCGCGGCGGATAACGCACGGCACGCGGCCGACGATGCGAATCGCGCCAAGTCGACCTTTTTGTCGACGATGAGCCACGAGATCAGAACGCCGCTGAACGCGATCCTCGGCAATCTCGAACTGATCGAGCGCATGGCGTTGCCGGCGGCCGCGGGCGAGCGTCTGCGTGTCGTCGTGTCGTCATCGAACGCATTGCTCGGCATCATCAACGACGTGCTCGATTTTTCGAAGATCGAGGCCGGACAGATATCGATCGAATCGATTCCGTTCGATGCCGCGGCCGTGGTGCGGGACGTCGCGGCGATCTTCGAGCCGGTGGCCGACGCGAAGGGGCTGCTGTTCGACTGCATCGTCGACGACGGTCTCGCCGCGCGCTATCTGGGCGATCCGACACGCGTTCGCCAGATCGCGTCGAACCTGCTCAGCAACGCGATCAAGTTCACGGACGAAGGCGACGTGCTGATCGAGATCAACGCGACAACCGATGATGCGGGGCGGCCGTCCATTGCGATCGGCGTCAGCGACACCGGGATCGGAATCAGCGATGCGCAGCAGCGCAAGCTGTTCGAGCCGTTCACGCAGGCCGATTCGACGATCGCGCGGCGCTTCGGCGGCAGCGGGCTCGGGCTGTCGCTGTGCCGCCGGCTGGTCGACCTGATGGACGGCACGATCGACGTGAGCAGTGTGCCCGGCGAGGGTAGCCGGTTCGTCGTCACGCTGCCGTTCCCGCCGACCGATGCGCCGCTGCCTGCGGACGATTCGGCATTGGCGCTCGGCGGCGCGGCGGCGCTGGAGGGCCTGCGCGTCCTCGCCGTCGACGATCAGCCGTCGAATCGCGAGCTGATGCGGATGCAACTCGAGGCGATCGGCTGCAGCGCCGAGCTGGCGGAAAGCGGTGCCGATGCGTTGCATCGCCTCAACACGCAACCATTCGATCTGCTGCTGACCGACCTCAACATGCCGGGCATGGACGGCTACGTGCTCGCGCGCAGCCTGCGTGCGCAAGGGGCGACCTTGCCGATCGTCGCACTGACCGCTCACGCCGAAATCGAAGAACACCGGCGTTGCAAGGCGGCCGGCATCGACGCGGTGCTGGTGAAGCCCGTCATGCTGGCGACGCTCGATGCGACGCTGCGCCGCCTGTCGGGTGCGACCGCGTCGCCCGCGGCACGCATGCCCGACAGCGACAGCATCGGCGACGGGCGCCTGCCCGACGCGGTGCATGTGGCGTTGAGCCAGTCGGCGCACGGCCTGCTGGCGTCGCTGCGCGAGGCGCTCGCCGGGAACGACGCCGATGCGGTGCTGCGCGATCTGCATACGCTGCGCGGGATGTTCGCGATGATCCGCGAGTACCCGGTTGCCGACACGTGTGCGGAACTGGAGCGACAGGTCAAACGTGGCGAGCTGGCCACCCTCGCGTCCGCGTTCGATGGGCTCGAATCGCTTGTCCGGCAAACCCTCGGCAGACGCGGCGAGTCAGCACCCGCGCGCCAGCAGTCAACAGAATAGGACCAGCCTGACGGTGCTTCGCCGCCGTTTTAAGATTGATCCGATTATCGGGATGGACGCCCGTCTCTATATTGTCCGGGTGGGGAGATCGCGTAGATTCCAGCCACGGCGCCATGCCGTGCCGCGCCGGGACCGATCGAGCTCCTGTTTGCAACGACAAAATCGAGGCCGGGGGAACGTGTGCAGGCAGATGAACTGGGTCGGCATTGGGAAGATGGTTCGTCAATTCGTGTGATGCTCGCGGACGATCATCCCGCTGCGCTGCTTGGCCTGCGCCATACGCTCGCGGGGGAGCCCGGCATGACGATCGCCGGCACGGCCCGCGGCCCGACGGAATTGCTGTCGGCGCTCGAGGCCGCGGATTGCGATGTCCTGCTGTCGGACTACGCGATGCCCGGCGACGGTCAGGACGGCTTGCCGATGTTCCGTCATATCCGCCGGCATCATCCGTCGCTGCGCATCGTCGTCCACACGATGATCGACAATCCGGCCACCGTGCGGTTGCTGATACACGAAGGGATCGGCTGCCTGCTCAGCAAGACGGACGTGATCGCGCACCTGGTGCCGGCTATCCATGCCGCGTATACGGGCGGCAGCTACGTATCGCCCGCCGTCGCACAGCTGATCGGCGTGGCGTCCGGCCCGCTGCTCGGCCATCGGCGTGTGACGGCGTGGACGGAGCGTGAAGCGAAGATCATCGAGCTCTATATGTCGGGGCTCACCGTCAACGAGATCGCGGACATGCTGCATCGCACCAAACAAACCGTCAGCGCGCAGAAAAGCACCGCGATGGCCAAGCTCGGGCTGCACAGCGACATCGATCTGATCAAGTATGTGATCGAGACTGCCGCAGCAATGCGGCCGGCGTAGCCGGCGCGACAACGCGCGAAAGAGCCGGCACGTGGCTGCCGTCGCGCAGGCGTTCTATCGTAAAATTGCGCCGGCCGCCCTCGATCGGCAGCGCCAGATGGCACACAGGAGAATCGAATGAACGAACTGCGCATCGGTGTGGTGGTGGCCGACGACCATCCGGGGATGATCGTCGGTGTGTCGCACGAATTGTCCAGAATGAAGGAGATCGAGCTCAGGGGGCACGCGACCAATTCGACCGAGCTCGTCGAACTGCTGGAGACGACGCCGTGCGACGTGCTGGTGTCCGACTATGCGATGCCGGCCGGCCAGTACGGCGACGGTATCGCGCTATTCAATTTCATCCGTCGACGCTTTCCCGACGTGAAGCTCGTCGTGCTGACGATGCTCGACAACCCGGCGATTCTCGGCTCGCTCGACGACATCGGCGTACGGGCGATAGTCAGCAAGGCCGATGCGGTGTCGTATCTGTTCCCTGCTATTCTGACCGCGCACGCAGGCGGCCTCAAATACCATTCCCCAACCGTTTCCGATGTGCTGAAGGTGCGCGAAGCGCGCCTCGCGAGGCCCAATGCGAAGAGCGAATTGAGCGTGCGAGAAACGGAAGTCGTGCGGATGTTCGTGTCGGGCATGCGCGTCGACGACATTGCCGACAAATTGAAACGCAGCAAAAAGACGATCAGCACGCATAAGGCGCGTGCGATGGAAAAGCTCGGGATCAAGAGCGATACGGATCTGGTCAAGTATGCCGTCGAGCACGGCTGGGAAACGTCGTCCCGAGCAAAGCCCGATCAAGGTGCCTGACATGGTGTTACCGGGCGTGGCTTGCCGCCGGTTTTACCACGCTCAAACTCGCTGCCCGGTCGATTGCGGCCCCCTTGAATCGCGATCGGCCGGCGCGGACAGCGCCTGCCGTTCCCACCCCTCGACGATGTGACGCCGCTGTTGCGGCGACGAGAACAGGAATTCATTCATCGCGCCAAGGAACTCTCGGCGCTCGACGCCCGCTAGTTTCGAAAACTCGATCAGAATCAGTCGCACTCTTTCCTTTTCAATATGCTTCACGATGTCGGCCTGTAACGACGCGCTTGACTGTTTAGGTGTACTGCGTCGGCGTCTTGACGCGCACCCTTGCTAAGTTAAAAGGCGTCATCGATAGTGTCCATCGGACCCGTCCGGGAATGTCAATTTTGATCTGACTTTTCGGCCGGATCGGTAATGCCAGTGGGCACTTCGATCGGGCGCGCGGTGGACGGGACGAGTCCTGTTTCAATTCCGTAGCGCACGAGGTCGACTTCTCGTTCGATATTGAGCTTCAACATCGCGTTGCTCTTCTGTGTGCTGATCGTCTTCTTGCTGCGATGCAGCCGCTCGGCGATCTCGTCGATGCGCATGCCCGACACGAACAGTCGCACGACCTCGAGCTCGCGCAGCGTAAGCCGCGGCTCGCCTCGCGTGGCACGCCCCGACAGTCGCTGCGCGCGCAGAATCCGTTCGATCGTCGGCGACATGTAGCCGCCGTTCGCATACGCGGCATGGACGGCGCGCGACAGATGCGTCGTGAGGTCCGACTTGCTGACGATGCACGGGATGTCGAGTTGCGTGAGCGCCGACAGAATCGCCGGACTTTCGAGCATCGTCAGGACGACGATTTTCAGATGCGGATAGCGCTGCTGGATCAGGGAAAGCAGCGCGACGCCGTCGCCGTAGTTGCCGGCCGGCATCGAGTAATCGCATACCAGCACGTCGAAACGCATGCGGCTCAGCAAGTCGAACAGCTCGGTGGAATTGCGCGCGAGACCGTCGACCGAGATTGACTGACTGTTCGACAACTCGTGCTTGACACCGAACAGGATGGCGGGATGGTCGTCGGTCACGGCGACATGGATCATGTTGGTTTTCATCGATTCGATAGCCTCGCTCGATATGTCAGGGATGTATCGACAGCGTGTTCGGTCGCCGGTCGGAGAATGCATCGATGGTTCCGCAATGACGAGGTCGGTCGCGCGCGATGCCGCGGGCGACGAACCGGAACGAGAATGGACCGGCGTGTTCAGCCAAGACTTTATTGAGTCGCGCCGGCCGCGAGAAGCGGCCGAGTCCTATAGAAATGCCGAGGACCATCAGACCAGGCCTAATGTGATTCGGGTGATTTGGCTTAACGTCTTATGCCGTTATCCAGATGGGTAGGACGAGGTTCAATTGCGGGTGATGCGATCCGCGAAGAAATCGCGCGCGTCATCGTAAGCCACCGACCATAGGACTGGACAGACAAGGAGGGCGACGGGTTTTCAGTTTGGCCCGATAGGTAAGTCAATGGAGGTTCCGTAAATTGCATCGGGTGCCGAAGCAAACGAATCTTCATTGAGGAAACAGATGAACAAGTCTTATCGAGTGGTATGGAATGCGTCCACCGGGACGTGGACTGCCGTGTCGGAAACGGCGTGTGCGCGTCGGAAGCCTGCGAAGGTGCAATCGGCAGTGACGGCTACGGTGGCGATGATGGCCGGGATCTGCGGTACGACGATCTCGCTTGATGCGAAAGCACAGGCGGCAGCCAATGGTGCGGGCGGATTGGTTTTGTGCGGCCCGCTTGGGGGCGTAAACGGGAGAATCTTTGGATCAGGCAATCCCAACAGTACAGCGCTTTCTGCGGCATGCGATCCTGCGCCCGGTAGCAATTTGTATCAGGGGCATCGTGCTTCCTTCGTGTTATCTAACAATACCGGCCCGAATGGTAACGGTATTGGAATGGCATCTGCAGCGACTGCAGCCGGCATCATGGGTAGTGCGGACGGTCATCTCGTGCTGCTCGGGGGTTCCGGTGTGCATATCACTGGCCCGGCCGATTTCGACAACAACGTCAACCTGGCGAGCCATCGCATCAACAATCTGGCTGCCGGCGTCGCAGGTACCGACGCAGTCAACCTCAATCAGCTGAATGCAGCGATCAAGCAGGCATCGACCGATAACCCGTACGTCAAGGTGAACAGCACGGGAACGGGAGCATCGGCCGGGATTACGGGCGCAATTGCTATCGGCGAAAATGCTCGCGTGACTTCCGGGACGATTCCCGGCGCCGCAAATTCGATCGCAATCGGAACGGACGCGTCGGTCGCCGGTATCGGGTCGATCGGTATCGGTGCGAAGGCGAGCAATTTCGGTTCTTACTCGGTCGCCATCGGCGACTCGGCTTATTCGCAGCGAGGAGTCGCGCTCGGCGCGCTCGCTCGCGGAAGCGCAGACGCGGCTGTTGCACTCGGGAACGGCGCGACGGCCAGCACTGGCAGTGCGGTCGCACTGGGCTCCGGCAGCGTGGCGAATCGAGGAAATGCCGTATCGGTCGGCAGCGCCGCGACCGACGGCAGCGGCTTTACACGTCAGATCGTCAACGTCGCCGCCGGCACGCAAATTACGGATGCCGTGAATCTCGGGCAGTTGAATGCCGCGATTGCGTCGGTCGACAATCCGTATGTGAACGTACGCGGCACAACCCCAGCTACTGCTACAGGCACCAAGTCGATCGCCATCGGCGACGGTGCGTATGCAGGAAATACATATAGTGGAGACATCGGGCAAACGAATATCGCGATCGGTGCCGGCGCCCGTACGTCGGGTGGCCTGGGGCAGATTGCATTTGGCGAGGGCGCTTCAGCACAGAACAGCATTGCCGGCGGCGCGATTGCGATCGGCCGCAATGCGACCACGACGAGCCGGGGCGTCGCATTGGGCGACGGCACCCGCGTGACGGCGAACTATGGCGTCGCATTGGGCGACAATTCGCTCGCAAATCGCGGGAACAGCGTGTCCGTCGGCTCGGATACGCTCAAGCGCCAGATTACCAATGTGGCTGCCGGTACGCAGGATACCGACGCAGTGAACGTCGCGCAGTTGAACGAGGCCATCGCGAACGTCGACGGCGATAGCCCGTATTTCCGTGCGAACGGTGCAGGCGACGGCAGTGACGCGGCCAACGCGGTAGGCGCAGGCTCGGTCGCTGTCGGCTCGAACGCGGCGACGGTCACGGATGGTGGCGTCGCGATCGGCAACCATGCAGCGTCCACGATGCAGAATGGCGTCGCAATCGGTAACACCACGTCCGCATCGGAGAACGCAGTCGCTGTCGGTTACGACGCGCATGCGATGAGCGCAGGGTCGATCGCGGTGGGTGCGCGTTCGACCGCCGCCATGAATGGCGCGTCGCTGGGCTTCAACGCCAAATCCGCGAGCAACGCCGTCGCGCTGGGCGCGAATGCCGTGGCGGTCGGGGACAATTCGGTCGCGCTCGGTAATGGGTCAGCGGCGTCTGAAGCCAACACGGTGTCGGTTGGTACTGCAAGCAATCAACGCAAGATCGTGCACGTCGCGCAGGGCGCCGTGCACGCGGCGAGTACGGACGCCGTCAACGGCTCGCAGCTGTTCGACGCGGCGCAAAGCGTGGCGAGTGCGCTCGGTGGCGGCGCGACGGTGAACGCGGACGGCACGATCGGTGCGCCGACCTATCAGATCGGCGGCACGGATTTCAACAACGTCGGCGATGCGCTGACGAACCTGGACGGCCGCACGACCGAGAATACGGACGGCATCGCCGACCTGCGGGACAAGCTGACGGATAGCGGACTGGTCGACGACAACGGCAACACGCTGGCAGCCGTGACGTACGACAAGAATGCGGACGGTACGCCGAACTACGGTTCGGTGTCGCTCGGCGGGGAAAACGCACGCGCGCCGGTGGCGTTGAAGAACGTTGCCGCAGGCAAGGACGACACGGATGCGGTGAACGTCGGTCAGTTGAAGGACTCGGGCCTGGTTGGCGACGACGGTCATGGCAACCTGACGTCGCTGGCGGTGACGTACGACGACGCGATGAAGACCGGCATCACGCTCGGCAACGCCGGTACGCCTGTGGCCATCCATAACGTAGCGGCAGGCGACCTGTCGGCGACGAGCACGGACGCAGTCAACGGCTCGCAACTGTTCGAGACCAACCGGAACGTCACGAACCTCGGCGACCAGATCACGAATGTTTCGAACGAAGTGACCGACGCGACGCGCTACTTCAAGGCGAACGGGCTGAACGACGGCACGGACGACGCATCGGCAACGGGCACCCGTGCCGTGTCGATCGGCGCGAACGCGAACGCCGTCGGCGGCAACGCGATCGCGTTGGGCGCGAACGCGGCAGCAAACGGCACTTCGTCGCTCGCGCTGGGCACGGGTGCGAACGCGTCCGCGATGAACTCGATCGCGCTGGGTGCGAACTCGGTTGCCGATCAGGTCGGCGTGGTATCGGTGGGCCAAGTGGGCGCCGAGCGCCGGATCGTCAACGTCGGCGATGCGCAGGCGGGGACTGACGCGGTCAACCTGCGCACGCTCGAGGAGAAAATCGGCGCGGGTTCGGCTGCGACGCTGAATGAGGTCGATGCACGCGTGAACCAGTTCAACGATCAGGTGGCCAAGCTCCAGTCGACGCTGGACGCGATGCCGCAGGCAGCGGCGGACGGCGGCTACTTCGTCGCGGACGGCGCGGGCGACGGCAGCGATGTGCCGACGGTCGCGGCCGGGCTCGGCGGGCTCGCCGCCGGCGCGGGCGCGACGTCGAGCGGCATCGGCGGCGTTGCCGTCGGCGCGGCCGCGAAAGCGACCGGCACGCAAACCACGGCGCTCGGCACGGATGCGCAGGCGTTGAACGGCAATGCGACGGCCATCGGCGGCGGCGCAACGGCAAACGGCAGCTCGAGCGTGGCGATCGGTTCCGGTGCGGTGACCGCGGCAGGCGCCAATTTCGCGACGGCTATCGGATCGCTGGCGAACGCGGCCGGCGGCAGCGCGGTCGCGATCGGCAACGGCGCAAATGCGGGCAGCCAGAGCCTCGCGATCGGCACGAACTCGGGCGCGACGGGCGCCAACTCGGTCGCGATGGGCTTCAACACGAAGGCGAACGCCAACAACTCGGTCGCGCTGGGCGTCGGTTCGCAGGCGGATCGCGTCAACTCGGTGTCGGTCGGTGTTGCGGGCGGCGAACGTCAGATCACGAACGTGGCTGCGGGTACGGCGGATACCGATGCGGTGAACGTGAAGCAACTGAAGGATGCGGGCCTCGTGGGCACCGATCCGGGTACGGGCGACCTGGCGTCGCTGGCGGTCACGTACGGCAAGAACCCGGACGGCTCGGCGAACTTCGACGAAGTGGCGCTGAAGGGCGCTGACGGCACGACGATCTCGAACGTGAAGGCGGGTGTGGCCGACACGGATGCAGTCAACGTGAGCCAGTTGAAGGGTTCGGGCCTGATCGGCGACGACGGCAAATCGCTTGCTGCGGTCACGTACGACGACGCGTCGAAGGGCACGATCACGCTGGGCGGCGATCCGGCAACGGGCGGCACGAAGATCAAGAACGTATCGGCAGGCGACCTGTCGGCGACGAGCACGGACGCGGTCAACGGCTCGCAGCTGTTCGCGACGAACACCCGCGTGGGCGACCTCGAAGACACGTTGCACGACAGCGGCCTGATCGACCCGGCGACCGGCGAATCGCTGGCGGTGGTGTACGACAGCGCGGCGAAGGACAAGGTGACGCTGGGCGGTACGAGTGCATCGGCTCCGGTGACGCTGTCGAA